>CAKORV010000011.1 GCA_934101625.1 uncultured Bacilli bacterium
AATAGTCTTGCACTTGTACCTTTTAATCTTTTTACGATAGTAGGTATATAATGCTGAGGCTTACAACTAATTAACAAGTGAATATTGTCTAAATCTGTATTAATTTCTATTATTTTAAAATTCATTTCTTGAGATAATGATATAATTATTTGAAAAAGTGAATCTTTTACACTATCAGTTAATATTTTTATACGATATTTAGTACAAAATACTATATGGTACTCTATACCATATACATATCCTCTTCCTTTGGAAATAATCATATTACCATCATAATAATCATACCATATGTAAGCATAAAAATAAATACTTTTAGAAACAAAAAAGGAAAAATCTAACTCACGAATTAATTCACAAGAGTGCGATTTTTAGTTCTTCAAAATAAAAAGTATCATTTAAGATACCTTATTTGTAGTTTATTTTATCTTGGAACTCAACATAATCTAAATATATCATTAATATCATATACCATTTTCCAGTTTCAGGATCACTTAATATGATATGATCTCTTCCTGCTTGTTCAATTATTCCAGTAAAGATTTTATCTTTCCAATTTATGGAATCAGGAAAACTTACATATATTGTTGCTTTTCTTCCTTTATTAAGTCTTAGTATATTTTCTATGTAACTTTGTTCCATTGGTAAGTCATTATTTTGATTAGGTACTGCAGTATCTCTTTCATAGATGGGTTCATTTGGAAATAATGGGCTTTTGTAGTAACTACCATTCATTTAATTTTCACCTCGTTATAGTATATGAATTATTAAAAAATATATGTTATAATTAATTAGAGGTGTTTTATGAAAATAAAGATTGGGGTAAGTAATAGACATATTCATTTATGTAAAAAGGATTTTGATGAATTGTTTGGTAGTACTGAGTTAAGTGTTTTAAGAAATTTAAGTCAGGAAGGAGAGTTTGCATCTACTTTGACTGTGAGTATTAAAACCAATAAAGGAGTATTATCTGATGTTAGAATTATTGGGCCTTTAAGAGATAGAACTCAAGTTGAGATATCAAGAACTGATGCTTATAAATTAGGAATTAATCCTCCAGTTAGAATTAGTGGGGATTTAGATAATTCTGAGAGTGTTGTTTTAGAAAGTGAAATGGGTAGTGTAAAAGTAGATAATTGTTGTATTTTAGCACATAGACATATTCATATGGGAACTAAAGAAGCTACTGAGTTAGGATACAAAAATGGAGATGTAGTTAATGTTAAAATAGATGGTGAAAGAGCTGGTATTTTAGAGAAAGTTAAGATTAGGATTAAAGACAATTTTAAATTAGAATTACATTTAGATACTGATGAAGCTAATGCATTTTTAGTCAATAATGAAAGTGTAGGGGAAGTGTATGGAAGAAAAGACAATTAAGTTAGAATTAGAAAAGTTATTAAGTGAATTAGAATCTTTTAGGGGGTCACTTTGACTTAGATAATAAAATTAATAGAATAGAGGAACTTGATAAAATTACTAATGATGAAAACTTTTGGAGTAATTCTAATAGTAGTGAAATTCTTAGTGAGTTATCTAGTTTAAAAAGTAGTTTGGAAGTATATAATAGTACTTTGAAAATGATTAGTGATGATTTGGAACTTTTAGAAATGGGTTTATCTAATGAAGATTTAGTTATTATAGAAAGTGATTTAGAAAGTATTAATAAAAATTTAGAAAATTTAAAAATTGATGTTTTACTTAGTGGTGAGTATGACAAAAATAATGCTTTAGTTGAAATTCATAGTGGTGCAGGTGGTACTGAGAGTAATGACTGGGCTAATATGATTAAAAGAATGTATTTAAGATATTTTGATAAAAAAGGATTTAAGTATGAAATATTAAGTGAACAAGAAGGAGAGGAAGTAGGGATTAAAGGTTGTTTGATTTTGGTTAAACATTTAAATGCTTTTGGTTTACTTAAAGGTGAAACTGGTGTTCATCGTTTAGTTAGAATTAGTCCTTTTGATTCTAATAAAAGAAGACATACTTCTTTTGCATCTGTTTTAGTTACTCCTGAGATTAATTCTAATATTAATATAGAAATTAAAGAAGAAGATTTAAAAATTGATGTTTATAGAAGTAGTGGAGCTGGTGGACAAAGTGTTAATACAACAGATTCAGCGGTTAGAATTACACATCTTCCTACAGGTATTGTTGTTACTTGTCAAAATGAAAGAAGTCAAATTAAGAATAAAGAAAAGGCTATGGATATTTTAAAAAGTAAGTTATATTTGTTAGAAAAAGAAAGTTTAGATAAGAAAATTAACGATTTAAAGGGTAGTATTATGGATGTTAATTTTGGTAGTCAAATAAGAAATTATGTAATGTGTCCTTACAGTCTAGTAAAAGATTTAAGAACTAATTATGAAACAAGTAATGTTAATGGTGTTCTTGATGGGGATTTAGATAAATTAATAGAGAGTTATTTAAAAAGTTAACTCTCTAGTTTTTTTATTATTTCATTTGAAATGTAATTGTATCCTTCTAGTGATGGAAATGTGTGATTTATGTTAGGCAAGTAGGTTTTGTTGTTTTTAAATCCTTCATATATATTTATGTATTTTATATTATATATATTTTCTAGTTCTTTAAATTTTAAATCTATGTAGTTAAACATACTTTTTATTAAAGTGTCATTTTCTTCAGTTATTTCTATTGGGCTATAGTATCCTATTATGTAAATTGGTTTATTTGTATATTTTGTCATTTCTTTTAGTAATTCAGTTAGATTTATAAATAAAGTGTCTATGTATTTATTAAATAAAGTTGGATTGGTTTTATATATTGTGTAGTTGGTTTTTAATTTGTTAAATATTTCTTCACTACCTATTGATATTGTTATTATATCAGACTTTTTTATGTCTTGAGTTAATGAGTTTTCTTCTATATTTTTTAGTGATTTTATTATGTCAGTTATTCTCATATCTTCATCTATGTATTTTTTATTTATTTCAGCATTTGTATTTTTTGTTTTTAAATAGGTAAATAAATAGTCTGTGTAACTTTCTCCATAAGTATTGAAAGGTGTGTGTCCTTTAGCGAGTTCATCTCCTATAGCTAAGTAAATATATGTTTCTTTATGATTAAATCTATAAATTAAGTATAGTGGTATTAGGGTAAGAAAAAATATTATGAGTATTTTCTTTTTCATATTGGTTTCCTCATAATATTTTACTCGATTATTTCAATTTTAGCACCAACTTTTTGAAGTTTTTCTACAACATCTTCATAACCTCTAAGTATTAGTGATATGTTGTCTAGTATAGTTGTTCCTTCGGCTATTAAACCACCCAGTAGAAGGGCTGCTCCGCCTCTTAAGTCTGGTATTGTTAGGTTTGCTCCTTTTAATTTTGTTGGACCTGTTATTGTCAATACATTTTCAACAGCATTTGTATTTGCTCCCATTTCATTTAATAAACCAGCGCTTACAAATCTTGATTCATATATTGTTTCTGTTATTTTGCTTATTCCTTCTGCTTGAGTTAATAATACAGTAAATGGTTGTTGTGCATCAGTTGGAAATCCTGGATATACTTGAGTTTTTAAGTTAGTTGATTTTAGATTATTACATTTTGATACTATTACTTCATTATCGCTTTCTATTAAATTTACTCCAGTATCTTTTAGTTTTATTAAGACAGCATTTATATGATCTTTTATTAGTCCTGTTATTTTTAAATTTTCTCCAATTAATGAACCAAGGATTACATACGTGGCAGCTTCTATTCTGTCAGGGAATACTTCAGTTATTCCGTTATCTAAGTTTTTGTTACCTTCAATTATTATTGTACTTGTACCGGCTCCAGTTATTTTTACACCCATTGATATTAGAAATGAAGCTACATTTACTATTTCTGGTTCACGAGCAGCATTTTCAATTATAGTTTCTCCTTCAGCGCATGAAGAAGCAAGCATTAGATTTATAGTTGCACCTACAGAAGCAAAGTCAAGATATATTCTTGTTCCAATTAGTTTTTCTGCGGTTATAGTGTATTTATTTTTCTTTATTTCTACATGGGCTCCTAATGCTTCAAATCCTTTTATGTGTTGATCTATTGGTCTTGCTCCAATATTGCATCCTCCCGGAAAGGATATTTCTACATGTTTAAATCTTGCTAGTAGGGTTCCCATGAAATAATAAGATGCTCTCATTTGTTCTGATAGATTTTCTGGAATTGGTGCATTTTTTAAATTTGTAGTATTTATTTCAATTTCATTTTCTTTAATTTCATATGTACAATTTAAAACTTCGATTATTTTTAAAAGATATTCTATATCTCTTATTTTTGGTACTTTTAAAATTTTACTATGTGTTTTGCATAGTAAGGCAGCTGGTAATAATGCAACAGCACTATTTTTTGCACCACTTATTTCAATCGTTCCACTTAGGGTGTTTCCACCTTGTATTTTAAGTTTAGGCATAGTTTCCTCCTTAAAGTTATCTAATTCTACTATAAGACTTATTGATTGTAAAAGTCAATTGATTTAACATTTATTTACACAAAAAGTACATTATTACTCCTAGTAAAAGTATTATTCCTATTAGTTTTATTTTATAGGTTGCTTTTTTAGTTAAGTATTTACCTAGTATGAATCCTAAGAAAGTAAATAGAGAAGATAGTATCATAAAAATTATAGATGCAATAAATATGTTACTTGTTATATATTTTATTCCTATACCTAGTGTGAAGGAATCAAATGATACCAAAAATGCAAATATTAATATGTTTATGATATTGAGCTCATGTTCCTTGTTTTCTTCTTTTAATGATTTTATCATTTCTATTAGTATTAAAATTAAAATTGTTAGTAAGATATATTTACTATCAAGATTAAGTGTATCGGTTATGATGTTACCTAGTAGCATTCCTAAAATAGGCATTATAAAGTGAAAAATACCTACTGTTATGGACGTAGATATTATAGTTTTTTTTGGTATATTTAGTAAGCCATAGGCCAAGGAAAGACTAAATGCATCTATACTAAGTGATAGTCCTATAATTATTAATGTTATTATTTCCATAAGTCACCTAGTAAAGTATATTAAGATTATTAAATATTATTCTATTTAAAGTATTTATTAATTATTTCACTTATAAAGAAAGAGTATTCTACATCGTCTGATTCTTCTGCATCTATCATACATAGTGGAGGAAATAGCACACACCAATAGTTGTCTCCTTTAGCTTCGCCAATTTCTATAACCATTGATTCATAGTCTCCTTCTTGATATTTCACATTTTTATATATTTTTTCTGGAAAGTGATTAATTCCATAATTTATTTTAAATGTTTGATTATAGTTTTCTTTTTCAAATAAATTATTTATTTTATTTTCTATTGTTGGTATGCTTTCTGTTATCTTTTTTCTAGTTTCTTTGATGTCTGTTGTTGTTTCTATGTTTGAAATTACATCCGTTATTTCGGTTTTTACTTTTTCTTTCATTGTTATGTCTTCTAATGTGTTACTGTTGGGTATGATTCTAAATCTTATAGATTCCTTTGGTATGATAACATATTCATTTGTGTGATTTTTTAATTCAAATATTGTTATTAGCGCTAGTATGATTAATAGTATTTTTTTTATAATAAAACACCAACCTTTCGTAAGTATATTGGTGCCTTTAATTAGTTTTTATTCAAATTTTTAAATATAAATAAATATCTTGTTTTACCTGCAAGATCTTTTTCAAAACTATAGGTGTATTCTTCATTAAAGTATTCATTAATTAGTTTTGTTAAATCTTTTTCACTTTTTTCATTTATTTCAAATGCTAATAAAGATTTTTCTTTCATGTATGGTTTTATGTTGTTAAATATTTTTTCTATGTGATCAGTACCTTTTGAACCACTATATAGTGCTAGTTTTGGTTCATATAATACATTTTCTGGTAGTATTTCATTGGTCATTACATACGGTGGATTACTTATTATTACATCGTATTCCTCTTTTTTTATGTTATTTAATAAGTCACTTTCTATTATATTAACATCTAAATTTAATTCTTTTGAATTTTGTGTTGCTACTTTTAGTGCATCAGTAGATATGTCTGATAAAGTTACTGAACATGGTATTTCATGTTTTAAAGTAAGACCTATAGCGCCAGATCCTGTACATAAGTCTAGTATTTTAGGACAAATCATTTTAAAGTTATTTATGTATTTTATTGTTTTTTCTACTAGATATTCTGTTTCATATCTTGGTATTAAAGTTGATTCATTTATTTTAATTTTTAATCCATAAAAGTTAACATACCCGATAAGATATTGTATCGGGTAGTTATTTTCTAATTTTTTTATGTTTTCTTCTGTATAAGCATTAATACTTTTTAATTCTTCTATTTCTCTTTTAGAAATATTATTTTTCATCTTGTATACCCATTTTCAATTTTTGGTCTTCAGTTATTAGAGCTTCTATTACTTCATCTAAATTACCTTCCATTACTTTATCTAAGTGCATTATAGTAAAGTTTATTCTATGGTCAGTTAATCTATTTTGTGGATAGTTGTATGTCCTTATTTTTTCAGAACGATCTCCTGTTCCTATTTTAGTTTTTCTATCAGCTCCTATTTTTTCTTCTTGTTCTTTTAGTTTTAAATCATATAATCTGGATTTTAATATTGTTAATGCTTTTTCTTTATTTTTTATTTGACTTCTTTCAACTTGACAATAAACCATTAAACCTGTAGGTATATGAGTTACTCTTACAGCTGAGTCAGTAGTATTTACGCATTGTCCCCCAGCGCCTGATGAACGACATACATCTATTTTTAAGTCTTTTTCATTTAATTCTACTTCAACATCTTCTGCTTCAGGCATTACTAGGACTGTCGCAGTAGAAGTATGAACTCTTCCTTGAGATTCTGTTGCTGGTACTCTTTGAACACGGTGTGAACCACTTTCAAATTTTAATTTTGAATAAACATTATCACCTGATAGCATAAATTCTATTCCTGCATAACCACCTGATTCTCCTGGAACCTCATTAGTTATTTCTAATTTCCATCCCATTTTTTCAGCATATTTAGAATACATTCTAAATAAATCTCCAGCAAATATATTTCCTTCATCACCACCAGCTGCTCCTCTTATTTCCATAATAACATTTTTGTCATCATTTGGATCTTTTGGTAGTAATAAAATTGTTATTTTATCTTCTAGTTCTTTTTTTTCTCCATTCAATCTTTCTATTTCTTCATGTGCAAAATCTGCTAGTTCAGGATCATGTGTCATTTCATGTGCTGCTTCTAAATCTTCAAGAACTTGAGTATATTTTTTTGAAACATTTACTGTTTCTTCTAATGAACTTTTTTCTTTATTTAATTCTTTCATTTTTTTGAAATCATTAAATACTTCTGGTTTCATTAATTCTTCAGTCAAATAATTATATCTTTCTTCTATTAATTCTAATCTTTCTTTCATTTTTTCACCTTTCATTTCTATTTTAACATAATTACGTTTAAAATAGTAAGCTAAAGGTCAGATTCATTTTCTTCATCAACTACTACTAAGTCTTTGTATTCATCTTCTACTTCATCATCATCTGATTCTTTTGTTTCATCAATAAACATGTCATCTGTTTCATCAGTAGTTTCTGGAATTTCTTCTTCTGTTTCTTCTACATCATCTTCATCATCTTCTACTTCATCTAAATCAATTTTAGATGTATGATTTTCCCTTAAATCCCAGAATCCCTTGTCTAGTTGAATAAATCTTTTTTCAGTTGCAAGTAATGTAAAAAAATCTGCTATTTGTGATTCATATGCTGATTCACCTAAATTTTGCAATTCACATATAATTTGGAAGATTTCACTAATCTTCATCTTTTTTCCTTTTTCTTTTAAGATTACATATGCTAAGTCATCAAATGACATAGTTTCTATTTCTTCTTCAGTTATTGTTTTTAATTTCATTTTTTTCACCATCGCTTTTCCAATAAAATTATACTTATATTTTGTATAAAATCAAGTCATTTTATTAATCTTTTTTATTATATTCATAAAATTTACATATTAATCATGATTTTTGCTTATATTTTTAAATTTTTATCAAATAATATTAATATGAAAAAATTGTATATGGCTTGGAAAATATTCACTTTTGTAGTTATTGTTTCTTTCATAGTACTTATGGGATTTTATTTGTATGCTTATATTACACCTAAAATGGATATTAGAAGCGCTAATAGAATTGTTATGTATGATAAGGATGAGAATGAGTTTTATTCGAATAGTTCTAATACAAACTGGGTTAGTTTAGATAAGATTAGTAAATACGCTATTGAAGGGATTGTTGCTACTGAAGATAAAAATTTTTATAGTCATAATGGATTTGATTTTTTAAGAATTGCTAAAGCATTATATCACGATATTAAGACGGGAAATTTAGACCAAGGTGCTTCAACTATTAGTCAGCAATATATTAAAAATTTATTTTTGTCTTTTGATAAAACATGGGAAAGAAAGATAGATGAAGCATATTTAACTTTTGAACTTGAAGTACATTATACGAAAGATGAAATATTAGAAGGGTATTTGAATACAATTAATTTTGGTTCTGGAAATTACGGAATAGAAGATGCTAGTTTGTATTATTTTAATAAACATGCTAGTGATTTAAGTTTAGCTGAAGCTAGTATTATAGTGGGAATACCTAAGAATCCAACATATTATAATCCTAAATATTATTATGATAATGCAAAGAAAAGACAGAAAGTTGTTTTAGATAGTATGTTAAATAATGACTATATAAATAAAGAAGAAAGAGATAAAGCATATAATGAAGAATTAAGTTTCTATGGAGTTAAAGCTAATAATTATGTTGTTAGTTCTTTATATTATAAGGATGCTGTGTTGGAAGAGTTGGAGAGTATTAGTGAAATTCCTAAATCATTAATTGAAGTAGGGGGAATTAAGATTTATACATATTTAGATATAGAAGCTCAGAAGAATATTGATAATATTATAGAAGAAGAAATGAAAGATAGTGGAGATTTGCAGGTAGGGGTTATGGTAAGAGAACCAAAGACTGGTAATGTTGTTGCATTAGTGGGTGGAAAAAACTATAATGAAAGTGAATTTAATAGGGTTACTCAAGCTAAAAGGCAGGTTGGTTCAACTTTTAAACCTATTCTTTATTATTCAGCTTTAGAAAATGGTATGACACCTGTTTCAACTTTTATGAGTGAAAAAACTACATTTGTTATTGATAAGAATCAAACATATACACCAAGCAATTATGCAGACAATTATGCTAATAAAGAGATCACAATGGCTGAAGCTATTGCTCTTTCTGATAATATTTATGCAGTTAAAACTAATTTGTTTTTAGGCCCTAAAAATTTAAAAAATGTGGGTAAGAGAATGGGAATTAATACAAGTTTGTCGAGCAATGTTTCTCTAAGTTTAGGTACTACTGAAATTAGTATGTTAGATTATTCCAATGCATTTAATACTTTGGCTAATGAAGGAATTAAGAATAGACCTGTTTTTATTAAAAAAGTTACTGATTTAGATGGTAATGTTTTATATGAAAATAATTATGAAGAAGAACAAGTTTTAGATAAAAGAATGACTTTTATTTTAAATGAAATGATGAGTAATACATACAATTATGATTATATTGATTATACTTCTCCAACTATGTTAAGTATTAGTGGGATGTTAAGTAAAAAATATGCTGTTAAATCTGGAAGTACTGCGACCGATTTTTGGGTAGTGGGATATAATCCAGATGCGTTGGTAATGGTATGGAATGGTTTTGATGATAATAAAAGTGTGGATGATATTTCTTCTAAAATTACTAAAAAAATATGGGCTAGGTCAATTGAGGCTTATTTAAATGGAAAAGATGATAATTGGTATAGTATTCCAAATGGTGTAACTGGAACTTTTGTTAATCCTATTAGTGGAAGCACTACTGATTTATCAACCAAAGATTTACTTTATTTTATTAAAGGAACTGAACCTAATTACAATGAAACAAGTAAAAATAATATTTTTATGAAAGAAAAAACTCCTTAAATAGGAGTTAATCTTTTTTTATTTTTATTATTATTTGATACATATCTTCAAAATCAAATTCTTCTGTTTCTACATCAAATCCTAAGTCTTCTATTTCTCTTACTTCATTTCTTGCTTTGTTTATTGCAGTACTTATACTCTTTGTTTCTGACGTAGAAGGTTCAGGTTGTGGTTGAACCGGTGGTTCTTGTTGTTTTTTAAATTCTTCTATTAAACTATTTGTTGATGTATTGTTATCTGTTTCTATTGGTTGAACTTGTTTATTTGGAATGTCAAAGTCAAGTGTTTCTGTTTCTACCTCTTCAAAAGGATTGATTGACATTTTGTTTGTTCCGACAATATTTCCCATATCTAAATTTGTTTTTTGATCTTCTAGTGATGCAGTTTTATTTTCTGCTTGTGCAGATTTTTCTTGACTTTCTGTTCTTAGTAACATGCTTATATCAGCTTCCTTATGAGTTGGTATTATATTTTCTGCCTCATTTCTTATTTTATTTGTATCAACATCAAATGCTGTTGGTGTACTTGATGGTGGTTCTGGAACTGGTGTTGTATCTAAAGTTTCTATTTTTTCTTCTGGTATTACTGATTCTGTTTTTTCTAAAATTGGTTGTGTTGGTTGACTAGTTGGAATGGATTTTCCAAGTAGTTTTGCTATTTCTTCATCAGTTTGCCTTACTGTTAATCTTTCATTAATAATTCTATTTAACATATTTATTTGCATATTAGCATCTGTTAAAAGTAGTAAACTTCTAGCATGTCTTTCTGATATTTGATTTTTTAAAAGAGCTTCTTTTACCTGAATAGTTAATGATAATAGTCTTAATTTATTTGCAATTGTTGGTTGAGATACACCCATTCTTTGTGCTAATTGTTCTTGTGTAAGGTATCCCATATCAAGTATTTTTTTATAGGATTGTGCTTCTTCTATAGCAGTTAAATTTTTTCTTTGTAAATTTTCTACTACAGCAACTTCTGCACTTTGCTTATCATCTATATTCATTACAATAGCTGGTACTGTTTGAAGACCTGCTTTTACTGATGCTTTGTATCTTCTTTCACCAGCAATGATTTCATACTTATCTCCAACACGCCTTAAAACTAATGGTTGTATTATGCCATGTAGTTTAATGCTCTCTGCTAGATTATCTAATTCTTTCTCATTGAATTCTAGTCTTGGTTGAAATCTGTTTGGTATGATTTCATCAATTCTAATATTGTAAATTTCATTTTCTCTATTCATTATTTCAGCCCCTTTATCTTATTCTTATTTAATTTTATATTATTTTTCGACTTTTTTCAAGTGTTTTATAGAAATTGTAATTAAAAAAGAACATCATTTTATTTGATATTCTTTGTTTCTTTTATTATCTTTGAATATTCTCTTGGATATAAAGTATTTGTTTTTTCCAACTTTTGAATTACTAAGATACTTCTTTTTGAATTTTCTATTGGTAAAAAGTATTCGTATTTGTTGATTATTTTTGATTTTAGTTTTGATAATATTTCTTTACTTTCTTCCAGTTCTTTTTCATATTCTGCTTTCATTGGAATGAAATAACCATTTGTTTTTAATGCTGGAATTTCTAATTCACTTAAATTTTTTAGATGAGAAACGGCTCTTGAAGTTGCTAAATCAAATTTTTCTCTATTAAGTCTTGTAAAATCTTCGGCGCGTTTATTTATTATTGTAATATTTGAAAGTGATAACTTTTCTTTTACTATATTAATAAAGTTGCACTTTTTTTGACTACTTTCAATTAATGTAAAATCTTTATCTTCATTTAGTATAGCTAGTGGTATACTTGGAAATCCTGCACCTACACCAATGTCTAATATGCTAGATGATCTTTTAAACTCTTTAGTTGTCATTAAATATAGAGAATCATAGAAATGTTTTAAATATATGTCATTATCTTTAATTATTGTTGTTAGATTAAATTTTTGATTATATTCTTTTAGTAATTCTTTAAATTTATCTAATTTTTCTAATTGATTATTTGATATATCTATATTTATTTTTTTTAATTCTTTTATAAATTCTTCTTTATTCATTGGGATATTCCTTTTTTAAATAAACTAATAACATTGTTATATCTGCTGGATTAACTCCACTTATACGAGTTGCTTGACCAATTGTAAGCGGTTTTACTTGTTCTAATTTTTGTCTTGCCTCTGTTGCTATGTTTCTTACTTTTTCATAATCAATATCTTCCGGTATTTTTTTCTTTTCTAAATTTAACATTTTTTCTACTTCTTTTTCTGTTTTGTCAATGTAACCTTTATATTTTATACTTATTTCAACTTGTTCTTTTGCTTCATCATAGTATGTTAAATTTTTCATTTCATTAAGTATTGGTTTAGAAATAATTTTTTCTAAATTTTCTATAGTTAATTCTGGACGCTTTAATAATTCATAAACGGATTTTGATTCTGTTAATGGACTTGATCCTAGTTCTATAAGATAATCATTATGTTTAGTATCTATCATTATTGAATGTAATTTTTCTTTTAGTATTTCTATGTCTTTTAATTTTTGAGTAAAGATATTATATTTTTCATCATTTATTAATCCAACTTTTCTTCCTATTTCAGTTAGTCTTATATCTGCATTATCATGTCTTAGCAATAATCTGAATTCAGCACGACTAGTTAGTAATCTATAAGGTTCTGTTATACCTTTGTTTATTAAGTCATCAATTAAAACACCTATGTATGCTTCGTTTCTTTTTAAAATTAGTGGTTCTTTGTTTTCTAATGCAAGCCCTGCATTTATTCCAGCGATAAGTCCTTGTGCGGCTGCTTCTTCATATCCACTTGTTCCGTTTATTTGACCAGCTGTATATAGTCCTTTTATTTTTTTTGTTTCTAAAGTCATTTTTAATTCAGTAGAGTATACTGCATCATATTCTATAGCATAACCATATTTTGTGATTTTTGCATTATGTAATCCTTCCATTGAATGTATTAATTCTTCTTGTAGATTTTCTGGCATAGTGGTTGAAAATCCACCTACATAAATTTCATCACCATTTTTTCTTTCTGGTTCTAAGAATATTTGATGTCTGTCTTTATCTCTAAATTTAACTATTTTATCTTCTACTGAAGGACAATATCTTGGGCCAATTCCTACTATTAATCCACTATAAAGAGCACATTTGTCTAAATTGTCCAAAATTATTTGATGCGTTGTTTTATTTGTGTAAGTTAAGTAGCAAGGTATTTGATTTTCAATAGAGTAGTTAGGTTTATAAAAATTACTAAAACTTAATAATTCTTTATCTCCTCCTTCTACAGAACACTCATCGTAGTTTATAGTGCTTTTTAATACTCTTGGTGGTGTTCCAGTTTTTAGTCTTCTCATTGTAAGACCATTGTCTTGCATACTTTGACTTAAATATAATGATGGCTTTTCTCCATGTGGGCCGCCCTTTGCTTTGTTATGTCCTCTTAGTATATCTGCATTAAGGTAAGTTCCAGTTGTAATTATGACTTTTTTTGAATATATATTTTCATTATTTTCTGTTGTTATACCTTTAATTTCGTTGTTTTCAACTATTATACTTTTAACTAATTCTTCTTTTATGGTTAGATTTTCTGTTGATTGTAATGTTTTTAGCATGTTTTCTGGGTATGTTGTTTTGTCTGCTTGACATCTTAAACTGCGAACTCCAGGTCCTTTTTTGCTATTAAGCATTTTTATTTGCAAGTGAGACTTGTCAGCATTTATTCCCATCTCTCCGCCTAAAGCATCTATTTCTCTTACGACAATTCCTTTAGCTGAACCTCCAATTGATGGATTACAAGGCATATCAGCAATATTTTTTATGTTACCTGTTATTAATAATGTTTTATGTCCCATTCTAGCGGTAGCAAGTGATGCTTCACAACCAGCATGTCCACCTCCAATAACAATTACTTCGTACATTTTTTGCCTCCTATTTTCCTAAACAGAATTTACTAAATATTTCATCTAATAATTCTTCTTTATATGAATCTCCAATTATTTCTCCTAATGTTTCCCATAAATTTTGTAAATCAATTTGAATTAAATCTACTGGAGTTTGATTTTCATTTTGTTTTTTTATTTCTTTTATTATTTCTAATGATTTTTTTACTAAAGATATTTGTCTAGCATTAGATATATATGTTAAATCATTAGTTTCTAATTCATTTAAATTAAACATTTTATTTATTTCTTCATATATTTTCTCTATGTTTTGATTGTTTTTTACAGAACATTTTATAATATTGTATTTTTCAAATTTGCTTAAATCTATCTTTGTGTTCAAATCTTGCTTATTTATAATAACTAATACTTTTTTTGAATTAATTTTATCTAATATTTCATAATCTTCTTCGGTAATTTCTTTACTTCCATCGAATATAGCTATTATTAAGTCTGCTTCTTCTATAATTTTTTCACTTTTTTGTACACCAATTTGTTCAACAATATTATCTGTTTTTCTTATACCTGCGGTGTCTATCAAATATAAAGGAATTCCGTTTATATATATTGTTCCTTCAACTATATCTCTTGTAGTTCCTTCTATGTCAGTTACTATTGCTTTTTCTTCGTCTAAAAGTCTATTTAATAGACTACTTTTACCAACATTTGGTTTTCCTATTATTCCAACTTTTATTCCATTTTTAATTAGTTTACCTTTTTCTGATTCTTTAAGTATTTTGTTTAAACTTGTTTCGATCTCATTTATATTTTCTTTTAGTATATTATTTGTGATTTCAATAGCATCCTCATATTCTGGATAATCAATGTTTACTTCTATGTTAGCAATTATACTTAATATTTTTTCTTTTAAATTTTTTATCATATCTGTTAGTATTCCTGACACACCATTCATACTCATTTTTCTAGCTTTTTCTGTTTTAGCATTTATTATATCTTCTACAGCTTCAACTTCAATTAAATCTTTTTTGCCATTTAAAAATGCTCTTTTGATAAATTCACCAGGTTCAGCTAGCCTACATCCAGATGTTAATAGAATTTCTAATATTTTATTTGTTGTCGCTAATCCACCGTGACAATTTATTTCAACAACATCTTCTCCTGTATAAGTTTTTGGGGATTTAAATACTGATACTAAAACTTCGTCAATTTTTTCGTTATTGTATTCAATGTAACCATAGTGAATAGTATATGTATTTGAGACAGTTAAATCATGTCCTTTAAAAATTTTATTTACTATTTCAATTGATTCTTTTCCACTTACTTTTATTATATTAATTGCGCTTACTCCTGAAGCTGTTGCAATTGCTGTTATTGTATCTTCCATTTAAATTCCTTCTTTCGTGTGTGATTATACCACTTTATTATTTAATTGTAAATTGTATTTTTCTTACTACATAAATATTTTATTTATAAATAAGATGTTATTTAATTGTTAATAAGATGTCAAACAATTATTTCCCGGGAAATATTAAGTACAAAAAAACTACAGTTAAGTAGTTCTATTTTTGTTTTTCCTTATACTTAATAACAACACATCTATTTGGTTCTTCTCCTTCACTTTCACTTGTTATATATTCAAATTTAGAAAGTGCATTGTGAACTATCCTTCTTTCATAAGAATTCATTGGATCAAGTTTAACTGATGATTTTGATAATGCTACATCTCTTGCAATCCTTTTAACTTTTTTTTCTAGAAAATAATTTTGTTTTTCTTTATAATCTTCAACATCAATAATTATGTTAACAAATATTCCTAATTTTGAATTTATACTTTGTTTTATAAATGTTTGAATTGAAGTCAATATTTTTCCATTTTTACCAATTAATAATCCATTGTTATTTGAATGAATGTGATAAGTTATTCCAGTTTCTCTGATTTTCTTTTCGATGTTTCCTTCAATTTTGTAAGCATCTAGTAAATCTTGTAAAAGTTCTTTACCATAATTTGCTACATCTTCTATTTTCACTATTTCTATAATATATTTTTTTCCTGAAAATAAACCACCTTTTTCTTCAGTAACTTTATATGATATTTCATTTTCTTTTAAATTTAATTCTTCTAATGCTATTTTTAAAACATCATCTTTATTTTTTCCTTTATAAACATATTTTTCCATTTTTTCACTTCCTTACTATTTTCTTAATTTTTTTAATATATAGTTTTGCAAAATTGCAAATGCACTAGTTGAGAACCAATAAAGTCCTATTCCTACATTTAATGAGAATGACATTATTGTAATAAATACGCACATCATTTTTGTCATCATTTGTGTTTGTTTTATTTGATCTTCATTTACTGAAGGTGCTGAAGTATTTTTAAATGAGAAATATGTTGCAACACTTATTAAAATAACTATAACTAAATAATAATATTTTCCACTAGATATTGCTGCCCATGGTGTAGTTCCAAGGTCGAACCATAAAATCTTTTCTTCAAGAATTGCAGGTATTCTTTGTATTGCTTCTAAGAAGGCGAAGAACAGTGGCAATTGTATTAGTGAAACTAAGCATCCAGAGAAAGGTTTAATATTATATTTTTTATAAATCATTAACATTTCTTGATTTTTCTTTAACATTGTTTCTTGATCTTGTGGATTGCCATATTTTTTTTCTAATCTTTGTAATTCTGGGTTTGCCTTCTTCATATTTTCTGACATATCTAAAGTTTGCTTAGTTAAAGGTAAAACTAATAATCTAAGCAATATACCTAATATAATTATTGATAGACCATAATTTTTTACCAAAATTCCTACTTTAATTATTACCCATGCTAGTGGTTTTACAAATATATTTGTCCATAATCCTTCATATTTGCCAGATGTTACTTTAAAATTTTTACATTCTGGTAAATCTTTTAAATTAACATTTTCATTTGCTTCATAAGCTTCTAGTGACTTAGAATCTGTTGGTTTACAAAGTATATTTTCCGTATAAACTTTATTTGTTTTTTCATCTTTAAAACTTTTTGTACATCCAGTTAATAACATAACCGACATCATTAATATTAATAATACTTTTTTACTATTATTTGTTTTTTTCATTTGTTTCTCCTTTTATTTGTGAAATTAAAGCTTTTTTTAATTCTTCATATGAAGCAGTAACTGCTTCTTTCCTAATTATTATAACATACTTTTTACCTAAGTCTATTTTATTTTTCATAAGAATATCTTTTATTCTTCTTTTTATTTTGTTTCTTAAATAGGCATGTCCTAATTTTTTGCTTACACTTATACAATATCTGTTGTATAAATTTGTATCATCCTTATTATATATAATAAAATATTTACTTACTGTTTTTCTACCAGATTTTACAATATTTTCTATTTCTTCATTTTTCCTTATTATATATTGTTTATTCATTTTTTCACCTCTTGATTAAATTTCTTAACATTATTATATAATAATGAAAACAAAAAAACTACTTTTTTATTAGTAGTTTACTTTGTAATTAAATTTTTTCTACCTTTTTGTCTTCTGCTTTTTAATATATTAGCACTTCTTGACAAAAATCCTTGTTTTTTTGCTTTTGTATTTTTCTTTTGTACAACAGGTGTTTTTTTCATTTCTTGCTTCCTCCCAACTTTTTTTCCTTGACATAGTAGATTATAAACTATAGAATATTATTTGTCAATTAAATTATTCACTTATTCACATAGTTGTGGATAACAGTTATAAACATGTGGATAATAAAAATTGTGGATAGTGTTAATAACTTGTTAATTGTCCATAAAATAAAGATAAAGTTGTTGATAAGTATGTGAATAACCATTGTTAATAACATTATTTTTAACTTTTTACTTTAAAAATAGAATAAAAGGGGTTAAAATGAAAGTGGATAAATTCTATTGTGAGGTGAGTATATGGATAAAGATAAAATATGGCAACAATTTATTGAAAGACTTAATAAAAAAATAAGTGTTGCATCTTATAATGCTTGGTTTAAAGATTTAAAACTATTAACAATTAACGATAATGATATAGTTCTTATTACTCCATATGCCGTGCAAAAGAACCATATAAAAGAAAATTATTTAGATGAAATTGAAGATGCCTTTCAAGAAATTACCGGAGTTGTTCACAATGTAATAATATGTTTAGATGGTGAATATCAAGAAAAAGTACCTTTGACTAATGATATTATTAACAATGAAGATGAGAAAAAAATACTTGATTTTGTTGAAACTAAAAAAACTAATCTAAATCCTAAGTACACTTTTGACAACTTTGTTGTAGGAGATTCAAATAGGTTTGCATTTAGTAGTTGCTTATCGGTAGCGCAGAATCCTGGAAAACTTTATAATCCATTATTCTTATATGGTAAAAGTGGACTTGGTAAGACTCATTTAATGCATGCGATAGGAAACTATATTTTAGCTAATTCAAATTTGAAAGTTTTATATACAACAACTGATGAGTTTATGAATGAATTTATTAACATCACTAAAGATAGTGGTAATAAAGAAGATAACCTTAACTATATAGATTTATTTAAAAATAAGTACAGGGACATAGATGTTTTGATGATAGATGATATTCAGTTTTTAGGAAGCGCTAATGCAACTCAACAGGAATTTACTAATACTTTTAATAATCTATATTATAAAGATAAACAAATAATAATTTGTTCAGATAGAAGTGTTGATGACTTAAAGATGTTTGCTGATAGGCTTAAAACTCGATTTAATTGGGGACTTAAAGCAATAATAAGTGTTCCAGATTATGATTTAAAGGTCAAAATTATTAAAAATAAAATTAAAAGTGGAGATTTAATGATTGAGTTATCTGATGATATAATAGATTATATAGCTTCAAATTGTGGAACAGATGTTAGAAATCTTGAAGGAGCAATTACTCGGTTGTGTGCTTATTCCGCGATTTGGAATATAAATAAATTAACCTTGGAAAATACTTTAGATGCTTTAGTTGAATATACTAATGGTGGTATGGTATATGTGGATAACTCTATTAAAAAGATTATGTCTGTTACTGCTAGTTACTTTAATTTAACAGTAGATGATTTAAAAGGTAAAAGACGAAGTAAAGAAATAGCTAATGCAAGAATGATAGCAATGTATTTATGTAGAACTAAGACTGATGAAACTTATCCACGCATTGGATTAGAATTTGGTGGAAGAGATCATTCGACAGTTATCCACGCTTATGATAAAATAAGTGAAGATATTAAGAAATATCCTGATTTAGAAAAGGCTATTTCAGAAATAATTGTAAAGATGAGTGAATAAAATGTTAATTATTTGTGGTTATTCACAGTATAAAAAATGTCAAAAAGTGGCTTAAATATGGTAACTATACATGTTATCCACATTATCCACTTTAATAATAATATTAAATTATATTAAAAAAATGAATGGAGGAAAATATGAAATTAAGAATTAATAAAGATGTATTATTAGAAAATTTGAATTATGTAGGAAGGGCTTTATCAAATAGAAATATAATTCCTATTATAAATGGTATTTTATTTGAATTAACTAGTGAAGGTTTATCTTTAACTGCTACTGATAATGAAATAACAATAAAGGCTTTTATTGATAAGAGCAAAATTAAAGATATTAAAGAAGAAGGAAATTTAGTTATTTATGGAAGATTTATTCTAGACATTATTAGAAAATTACCTGCAGAAGATATTGATATTGAAGAAATAGATGGTGGAAAAGCAATTATATCAACACCAACAAGTAAGTATAATTTAAATTGTTTTGATTATAGAGAATTTCCTAATACTAATATAGAAATAGGTAATGATCCAATTAAATTAACTGCTGGTAATTTTAAAGATATAGTTAATCAAACAGTATTTGCAACTTCTCAACAAGAAAGTAAACCTTTATTAACAGGTATAAATTTAAAAATAATTGGAAATAGTTTGGAATGTGTAGCGACTGACTCATATAGATTAGCTAAGAAGTATGTTAAATTCAACTCATTAACAGAAGAAAATGTTAATTTAGTTATCCCAGCTAGAAATATAAATGAATTTATAAAATTAATTGAAAATGAAGATGATCAAATAGAATTATATGCCTTTTCAAACAAAGTATTGTTTAAATATAATGATATTTTATTTCAATCTAGTTTATTAAATGGAACATATCCTAATACTGATACTCTAGTACCTAATGATTTTGAAATTATATATAAAGTTAATTTAAACGAATTTTATAGTGTAATGGATAGAACTTCAATTTTAGCACAAGCGAAAGATAAAAATATTGTTTCTTTAGAAACTAGAGGTAATAAGTTAATAATGACTTCTAGTAGTCCAGAAATTGGTAAAATAGAAGAAGTTATGAATATTGATGTTATTAAAGGTGGAGATATAAAAATTAGTTTTAGTGCAAAATATATGATGGAAGCATTAAAAAGTTTTACTGCAAATGATGTAACATTATATTTTAATGGAGATATTAAACCAATAATAATTAAAGAAAATGATAATGGTGATTTATTACAGTTAATATTACCTATAAAAACTTATTAAAATAGAAAAAATATCAATTTAGTTGAAATTGGTATTTTTTTTTCAACTTTTTTACTTTTATCGACATAAATCGACAAATTTCGACATTTTTGTGTGCTATAATACAGAGTTTGAAAGGAGGCAAAAAATGAATTATGAGGTAAATGAAAGAACTCTTGCATTAATTCCTATGACTGATGGCAGTAGATGTAAGGTAATAGAAACTAGAAGACAGTATAATTTAAATACCCCGTCATTTAAGGTTATTGAACATAGTTGCGATTATTTTGGAGTTAGTTATAAGTCAAGATTAGAAGGCAGTAAAAAAATTACCAAAGCATTGTACAAAACCCCTGTACTTATTGAAGAGTCTTCTAAACTTGTATTTTTCCCTGTTAAATCTCCCACTCGTGGAGATACTATTTGGATATCTTTTAATAATATACTAGAATATTTTCCTGCACAAAAAAAATCCAGTACGATAATTCGATTTAATAATGGCTATAAAATGGAAATCCCCGTTAGTTTTTATAGTTTTAATAATCAATATTTAAAAGCGGCTCGATTATGTGCATCATTTTATAATAGAATATCATAAAAAAATCAAAATATTCTAGGTTTTAGGGCATATTTGTGATATAATTAGTAATAGGTATAGGAGTATTTATATACCTATTATTTTTCTTATATTTGACAAAAGAGGGTTTAAAATGCATATCACAAAAATAGAACTTACTAATTTTAGAAATTATGGTAAATTTAGGTTGGATCGGATTGATGATCTAAATATCATTATTGGAAATAATGGTGTTGGTAAAACTACAATTTTAGAAAGTATATATTTATGCAGTTTGGCAAGATCATTTAAAGGTAATGATGATTATGTGATAATGAAAAAAAATGAACTATTTAGCAAGGTTAAAATAGAACTTTCAACTGGAAAAAATATAAAAAAATTAGAGTATTTGTTAACACAAGGTGGAAAGAAAACTAAAATTAATGGTACTTTAAAGAAAAGAATAAGTGATTTTATATCACAGTATAAGGTTATACTATTTTCTCCAGATGAAATTAAAATAATAAAAGATGCTCCTAGTACTAGAAGAACTTATTTAAATATTTCACTTTCACAAATTAATAAAGGTTATATTAAACTTGTTAATAATTATAATATACTTATTAAGAATAAAAATGATTATCTTAAAAAAATGTATATAAATTCTAATATGGATGAAAGGTATTTAGATATTCTTGATATTAAATTAGCTCAAATTGGTAAAGAAATATGTGAAGAAAGAAGAGAATACATAGATAAATTGAATAAGTATATTAAGAAAATTTTTAAAAAGTTTAAATCTAATGATGATATTTATATTAAATATGAAAGTAATTTTCTTGATAAAAGTGAAAAAGATATTATTAAATATTTGAAAAAGAATAGAATGAATGAAATTAATTTGGGTATGACAAAATCAGGTGTTCATAGAGATGATTTTATATTTATGCATAATGGTGAAAATGCAAAGGAATTTAGTTCACAGGGTATTCAAAAAATAATACTTTTGTGTCTAAAATTAGCAGAATTAAATGTGCTTATAAATGATTATTATGAAGAACCAATTTTACTTTTAGATGATTTGTTTAGTGAATTAGATGTTGTAAATCAAAATTTGGTTTTAAATAATTTAAACAAAAATATACAAATTTTTATAACTACAACAGATATAAATAATGTTAATCCAAAAATTGTAAAAAAAGCAAAAATTATTGATTTAGGTGGAGGTAATAAAAATGAATGATTACAATGAGGGAGATATTCAAGTTCTTGAAGGACTTGAAGCTGTAAGAAAAAGACCAGGAATGTATATAGGTACTACTGATGTAAAAGGATTACATCATTTGGTATGGGAAATTGTTGATAACTCAATTGATGAGGCATTGGCTGGTTATTGTAAAAATATAGAAATAGTTATTAATAAAGATAATTCTATAACTGTTAAAGATGATGGCCGTGGTATTCCAGTTGGTATACATCCAAAAACTGGCATTTCAACCGTAGAAACTGTTTATACTGTTCTTCATGCAGGTGGTAAATTTGGTGGTGGAGGCTACAAAGTTAGTGGTGGCTTACATGGTGTTGGTGCTAGTGTAGTTAATGCTTTATCTAGTAGTGTAACTGTTAGAGTTTATAAAGATTCTAAAATATATGAATGTAAATTTAAAAATGGAGGAAAAACTGTTCAACCATTAACTGTTATTGGTGATTGTGAACCTAATAGAACGGGTACAACTGTTACTTTTAAGCCTGATGCTGATATATTTGATACAGAAATTTATGATTATGATATTTTAAAAGTTAGAGTTAGAGAATTGGCTTTCTTGAACCGAGGATTACAGTTAACTTTAAGAGATGATAGAGATGATGAGGATACTCAAGGTGAAAAATTCCTATATGAAGGTGGAATAAGTGAATATGTTAAATTTTTAAATAAAAACAAAACACCTTTAACTAATACAGTTATTCACTTGGAGGGAACACAAGATGATATTTTTCTTGAAGTTGCAATGCAATATAATACAAGTTATAATGACAATATTTACTCATTTGTTAATAATATTAATACCCATGATGGAGGAACACATGAGGAAGGAGTTAGACGTGCTTTAACAAGAATTATTAATAATTATGCTAGAAAAAGTAAGATGTTAAAAGAAAAAGATGAAAGCTTAACTGGTGATGATGTTAAAGAAGGTTTAACCATGATTATTTCTTGTAAACATCCTAATCCACAATTCGAAGGTCAAACTAAAGGTAGACTTGGTAATTCTGAAGTTAGAAAAATTGCAGATAACATCTTTGCAGAGGGATTTGATAGATATTTAATGGAAAACCCTGCAGAAGCAAAAACAATAGTTGAAAAGGCAATGCTTGCTAGTCGTGCAAGAAATGCAGCGAAGAAAGCTAGAGAAGCTACTAGAAAAACAGATTTAACAATAACAAATTTTTTTGGTAAGTTGTCAGATTGTAAAAGTAAAGATCCTAGCGAAAGTGAGATATTTATAGTCGAGGGAGATAGTGCCGGTGGTAGTGCAAAAGAAGGAAGAGATTCTATGACACAAGCTATACTTCCGTTAAGAGGTAAAATTTTAAATGTTGAAAAGACAAGACTTGATAGGGCTTTAGGCAATGAAGAAATTAAGACAATTATTACTGCATTCGGAACTGGTATAGGTCAAGATTTTGATATAGAAAAGTTAAGATATCATAAAATTATAATTATGACCGATGCCGATGTCGATGGTGCACATATTAGGGTACTTTTATTAACCTTGTTTTATAGATATTTTAAACCAATTATTGAACAAGGACATGTTTATGCCGCACAACCTCCTTTATTTAGGGTAATGCATGGTAAAACAAGAAAATATTGCCTTGATGAGAATGAGAAAGATAGATATTTAGCATCTTTACCTGATAATGTAAGAGCAAGAGCGGAAGTTGCTCGTATGAAAGGTCTTGGAGAAATGGATGCTGAAGAGTTAAATGAAACAACAATGGATATTAATAAGAGAATTTTAAGAAAGATTACAGTTGATGATGCAATGTTAGCTGACCAAGTATTCACTAAATTAATGGGTGAAGAAGTTGAACCTAGAAGAAAGTTTATTGAAGAAAATGCTGGCTTTGTACAAAACTTGGATATTTAGGAGGTGTGGTTTATGAGAGATGAATTAAATGAATTATTAGATAGAGCACAAGAAGATGCTGAAAATTCTGAGACAACAAATGAAAATAATCAAAATGATGATAATAAAGATGAAGATATTTCTGAAGATGCATCTTATTATGGTGGAGAATTTCATGAAAGAGATAAATTATCTGTAAATAATATTGTTAGTGAAGTAGAAAATTCGTTTTTGGATTATTCAATGAGTGTAATTAAGGCTCGTGCTTTACCAGATTTAAGGGATGGACTAAAGCCTGTTCATAGAAGAATTTTATGGTCAATGTTTGAATGTGGTTATACTCCTGATAAACCTCATAAAAAGTGCGCAACTACTGTTGGTTATGTAATAGGACATTATCATCCACATGGTGATTCTTCAGTTTATGAAGCTATGGTTAGATTGGCTCAAGATTTTAATCAAAGATATATTTTAGTTGATGGACATGGTAACTTTGGTAATATTGAAGGTGATGGAGCTGCTGCTTATCGTTATACTGAATCTAGACTTTCTAAAATAAGTTTAGAGTTATTGAGGGATATTAATAAAAATACCGTTGATATGGAAGATAACTTTGATGTTACAAAAAGAGAACCAAAAGTTTTACCATCTAGATTTCCTAATATTTTAGTTAATGGATCAATGGGTATTGCTGTTGGTATGGCGACTAATATTCCACCTCATAATTTAGGTGAAGTTATAGATGGTTGTATTGCTTACATTGATAATCCTGATATAGATACTTTGGGATTGATGCAATATATAAAAGGACCTGATTTTCCTACAGGTGGTGTAATTTTAGGCAATTCTGGTATTAAACAAGCTTACGAAACAGGTCGTGGTTCAATTACTATACGAAGTAAAGCTACAATTGAAGAAGTTAAGGGGCATCCGACTATTGTTATTACTGAAGTACCTTATGGTGTAAATACAATGGAACTTAAAAATAAAGTTGCAGAACTTGTACATAATAAAACTATAGAAGGTATTACAGATTATCATACAGATTTAAAAAATGGTGTAAAAATTACTATTACACTAAAAAAAGATGCCAATGCTCAAGTAATTTTAAATAATTTATATAAACATACACAATTTCAAATTAATTTTGGAATAATATTCTTAATGTTAGATGGATTAACTCCTAAAACCTTACCTTTAAAGAGTATTATTAGTAAATATATTGATCATCAAAAGGAAGTTATTTATAGAAGAACTAAGTTTGATTTAACTAAGTCAGAAAACAGAGTACATATTTTAGAGGGATATAAAATAGCTTTAGATCATATAGATGAGGTTATAAGTATAATAAGAAATTCAAATGAAGATGAAGAGGCTAAAAATGCATTAATTAAGCGATTTGGGTTAACTGAAATACAAGCTGAAAACATTCTTGAATTGAAATTAAAGAGGTTAACTGGATTAGAAAGAGGTAAAATAGAGGAAGAATTAAATGAATTGTTAAAGTTAATTGATGAATTAAGGTCAATTTTAGCTAGTGAACAAAAAGTTCTTGATATAATTAAGAAAGAAATGCTTGATATTAAGAATAGATATTCTGATGATAGAAGAACTAAGATTGATATGACTGCAATTGAT
This sequence comes from uncultured Bacilli bacterium, assembly GCA_934101625.1. Taxonomy (GTDB): domain Bacteria; phylum Bacillota_I; class Bacilli_A; order RF39; family UBA660; genus CAKOLN01. The sequence goes on from CAKORV010000011.1 coordinate 25,799, forward strand.
TATATAGAAGATGAAAGTCTAATACCTGAAGAAGATTTAATTATAACATTAACTAATAAAAATTATATTAAGAGAGTTAATTCAAATACTTATAAATCACAAAATCGTGGTGGTGTTGGAATTAAAGGAATGACTACTAATGAAGAAGATTTTGTAGAACATATGATTAACTTATCAACACATGATTATTTATTATTCTTTAGCAATAAGGGAAGAGTTTATAGAATGAAAGGTTATGAGATTCCAGAATTTTCTAGAACATCTAAAGGTTTACCTATAGTCAACTTGTTGCCTTTAGAAAAGGATGAAAAAATAAGTGCTGTTGTTAAACTTGAAAATAATAATGATTATAAATATTTATTATTTGGAACTAAAAACGGTATTGTTAAACGTACTTTAATAAGTGAGTTTGATAATATTAGAACTAATGGTAAAATAGCTATTTCATTACGAGACAATGATGAGTTAAATTCTGTTAAGAAGACTCATGGAGATGATACAATCTTAATGTGTTCTTCAATGGGTAGAATGGTAAGATTTAATGAAAATGATATTAGAGTTATGGGAAGAACAGCTTCTGGTGTAAAAGGTATTACTTTAAACGATGATATATGCGTTGGTACAGAGGTAGCAACTGATGATTTAAATATCTTGGTAGTAACTGAAAAAGGATATGGTAAGAAAACTCCATTAAGTGAGTATCGTGAAACTAAACGTGGAAGCAAAGGAGTTAAAACTATTAACATTTCTGATAAGAATGGAAAGATTGTTGGATTTAAGTCTGTTGAAGAAAATAAAGATTTAATGATAATTACTAACAATGGAATTATTATAAGATTAGATATTAACAATATTTCTCAAATGGGAAGAGTTACAAAAGGTGTTAAGTTAATTAATATTAAAGATAATAATGCAGTTGCTTCTATATCTATAGTTAATCAAAATAGCGAAGATGAAATTGAAAACGTTAATGATGAAAAAGAATAAATTAAATTTTATTCTTTTTTTAAAAGTTATTAACATTATTTATTAGTAATTATCAACTTTAATATGTAAGAAGAAATAACCAATGTTCCACGTGAAACATAGTGCGAAGGAAAATAAAGTAAGAAGAAATAACCAATGTTCCACGTGAAACATAGTGCGAAGGAAAATAAAGTAAGAAGAAATAACCAATGTTCCACGTGAAACATAGTGCGAAGGTAAATAAAGTAAGAAGAAATAACCAATGTTCCACGTGAAACATAGTGCGAAGGTAAATAAAGTAA
>CAKORV010000012.1 GCA_934101625.1 uncultured Bacilli bacterium
AAGTATGCATAACTTACTCCAATAGTTAATACTAATATACTTACTACCAAATACACAATATATTTTTTATTTTTCATATCTTTCACCACCATAAAAAATATATAGACTTGTGCCTATATATCTAATTTCACGAAAAAACTATGAGAGTTATTTACCTTTAACCCCCCCCGATTTCTGTACCAAGTTTGGTACTTAATTTGAAGAAAATTATTTTTCTCATAGTTTAATTACTCCTTCATTTTTTATTGATTTGCGAATTATTTTGTACAAAATTCACATATCTTTCTTTACCTTACGTATTAATTTTACCATTTATCTTTTATCTTATCAAGAGAATTTTTGTACATTTTAATTCACAATTATTTTTCTTCAAAAAACTTTTCAATTGAAATATTTAATACCTTACTTATTTTATATAAGTTATATACACTTATTCCTTGATACATCTTACTACTTTCTAGTGCACCTATTAAAGGAGTTGTACATCCAATTAAATTTGCTAGTTCTTCTTGAGTTAAGTCTCTCATTATCCTATACTTTTTAATGTTTTTACCTATTATCATTTTTAATTCTACATTTGTCATGATGGCTCCTAACTACAACTTGTTTCATCTATTTCGTATGGATCTGTTGGAGTTCCTGTACCAGTTACTTTAGCGCATTTTGATATTGATATAACTGGTCTAACGTTTAGTCCAATCATAGCACCAACATTACGAACATTTAAACTGCCCGCATCACTTGATGTATAAACTGCCCATACACCTGCAACACTCGCATAACTTCCTGGTGACATAGTCCACCATCCACTTCCTGCAATTATTGAATTACCTGTACTATTTGTATAATACCACGCATATGGACTTGATAATTTTGTATTATAAACTCCGCCAGCAAAAGCAACTTCATCTGCTGTCATTAATGCTATTGGATACTTGAGTTGTCCATTTCCTCCACCTGTTGTACTTGCACTAAATTTATCAGCTAAAGCTTGGGTATTTTCAAATAAACCATTACTCGCATTTGCTCCACATTTATATGATGGCGCTCTATTTGAATATAATCTTGTGTAAGAGCCAAAATAAAACGAAGAGTTTCCTGAATATGATGAATTATAAGTTCCGCTTCCTACACTTCTATCATTACAATATATTGCGGTTTTACTTATGTATTTATCATAATTGGTTAATAAATTATTTTCATACCATGAATCTATTGTCTTTTTTATTGTACTATCATTTTCATTAGTCCTATTATTTTCTAAAGAATCACTCGTTCCATACATATACCCTACATACATTGATGGGTTTGTTGAATCGTTATATTTGATTGAACCACTCATAAATCCAGTTGAACTACTTATAAATCCAGAAGTTGTATCATGACTTGTACCGGAATACAGCAATCTTACGCTTCCGTCTTCATTTGTTCTTATTATTCTCCAATAAAATCCTCCAAACTTTACCCAGTTGTTTGTTGTATTACCTGAATAATAATATACATCACTTCCATCTTCTGTTTTATTTGTTTTGTATATCGTTCTTGTTGTAGTTGCCTCATTTGTTGATGAAAAGTTTGTTCTTTCGCTTATTGTCGGATTATCTCTTAACATTGCTTTAGCTAATGTTATTCCATCTTCATCAAGTATTATTGTACAAGTAACATCACTTTGTATATTTGATATTGTTAAGAGATTATTTGAAAGTGTTCCATTTGAACAACTTATACTAGCATCTTCTAATATATAACCATCATTTGCTGTTATAGTAAATGATAAACTTCCATTAAATGTGGTTGTTTTTTCTGTTACATCTGATGTTCCATTTTGAACATCTAATGTTGCTTTAAATGAATCAGTATACATATCTTCTATTCTTGTATATCCTTTTCTTTCATCTACTTTTGTATTAAATGAATATCCACCACTTATATTAAATTCTACTGTTATATCTGTAGTTGCTTCTATAAATACTTTTACTATTTTTGTAGTTGTAGAATTATAATTTTCTATAGAATCACTTACTTTATCTATAGTAGTACTTCCATAATATACTTTACCTTCACCACTAGTTATCTTATAGTCTACTCCATAGTTACTATTTATACTATTCAAACTATTAATTTTAACTATTACTGCAGTTACTTTACCAGCAGGTAACATAACAACATTACCATTTATTGTTTCTTCTCCACCTAAACTATTTATTTCTATTCCATACATTAAATTACTTATTAATAATTCACTAGATTTATAATTATCACTCATTATTCTAAATGCAGAATAACTTAATCCTAATACTACTAATGTAAGAAATATTATTACATACATTAAACCTACCTTAGCTTTAATTCTTCCAAACAAACTTCTCATACTTTCTTTCCTCCACACCAAAAAATTCATAGACTTGTGCCTATGAACTTAATTTCATGAAAAAAACTATGAGAGTTATTTACCTTTAACCCCCCCCGATTTCTGTACCAAGTTTGGTACTTAATTCGAAGAAAATTATTTCTCTCATAGTTTAATTACTCCTTCAATTTTTTTGATTTGCAAATTATTATGTACAAAATTCACATATCTTTACTTTACATCTTAATTCTATCATTTATCTTTTATCTTATCAAGAACATTTTTTAATTAAACTTCACTGCTATCGACTATTATTGTTACTGGACCATCATTATATATTTCAACTTTCATATCAGCCCCAAAAATACCAGTTTCTGTATGTATACCAATACTCCTTAATTTATCATTCATATAATCATATAACTTAGATGCTTCAGTAGGATTAAGTGCATTTACAAAACTTGGTCTTCTACCTTTAGTTATATCTGCATATAAAGTGAATTGACTTATATTTAGTATACTTCCTTTTACATCTAATAAACTTAAATTCATTTTATCATCATTATCAGTAAATATTCTTAAATTAATTATTTTATCTATTACTTTATCAACTATTTTTTCATTATCTCCATTAGTAAAACTAGATAATAATACATAACCATAATCTATTTCTCCATTTATTTTACCATCAATAGTTACTTTACTATATTTACTTCTTTGTACTATTACTTTCATTATCTTTCCACCTTACTTACAAACTCCATACTATTAAGTTCAATCATAAATCTATATAAAGTTTCTTTATTTTTTACTTTTATAGATAAATCATATGCTTCATCATATCCTTGTTTACCTTTATTATTTATAGATGTAATATTTACATCATATTTAGTAGCAAGAGTCAAAATATTGGCTAAATTCTCATTAGAAGAGTTTAAATACACTGTTACATGAGATATATATTTATCCATTACTTTATCATTCCATAAAGCATCTATTATTCTTTCATCATTTAAATTTATATTCTTACAATCTCTTCTATGAATTAATACTCCACTACCTTTAGTAATATAACCAACTATATCATCTCCAAGTACAGGATTACAACAATTAGCAAGTCTAGTTAATATATCTCCATATCCAGCAATTATAATTTTACCTTTATCAGTATGTTTTACCAATTCATTATTATTTAATAATTTTTCTATAGTATCATCTTTCTTAGGTCTATAAATATCTTCTAATTTATTAACTATTAAGTTTTGACTATATTTTAAAGTACCTACTCCTACATATATATCTTCAATAGTATTTTCTTTTAAATCTTCTAATACTTTATTATATATTTCTGGCACTAGGATTTCACTATCTTTTATATTTCTTCTTTTTAATTCTTCAAGTATTAACTCTTTACCTGTTTCTATAGCTTTATCTTTTTCTTTTTTATAGAAATAACTCTTTATTCTTGATTTAGCATTAGCTGTTCTTACAAATTTTAACCAACTTTTACTAGGTGTTTTTCCTTTTTGAGTTTTTAGATCAACTATATCTCCATCTGATAATTTATAATCTAAACTAACTATTTTTCCATTTACTAAAGCTCCAATTGTAGTATTACCAACTTCACTATGTATCTTATATGCAAAATCTATTGGAGTACTACCCATAGGTAATTCAATTATATCTCCTTTAGGTGTAAATATATATATTTCTTCTTTTACTAAATTATTATTAAAGTTTTTAAAAAAATCATTGTTACCTTCAATATCATTTATTTCTATTAGAGTTCTAAATTCTTGTAATCTTGCTTCCAAAGCAGATTGCTTACTTCCATCAGTTTTCTCTTTATAACTCCAGTGAGAAGCAACACCATGTTCTGCGATTTCATCCATTTCATGTGTTCTAAGTTGAATTTCAAATTTATTACCATCAACTCCAAATACTGTTGTATGTAAACTTTGATACATATTGTTTTTAGGATTAGCAATAAAATCTTTAAATCTCTTTGGTATAGGTCTATATTTAGAATGAATTATACCCACTACTAGATAACATTCTTCTGGAGTATTTAAAAGAATCCTAAGTCCTAATAAATCATATATATCATTCCACTTTTTACCAAGTTTTAATTTATTATATATTCCTCTTACTGATTTAACTCTATAAGTAATATCAAATTTTATATTATGTTCTTTTAAAAGTAAAATTAATTCATCTCTCATTTTATATAAAGATGCTTCTAACTCACTTCTATCTTTATTTATTTTTTCTAATACTTCATTATATCCTACAGGATCCATATTTCTTAAACATAAATCTTCTAATTCACTTTTCATAGATTTAATACCAAGTCTATGCGCAATTGGAATAAAAATCATTTCTGTTTCATTACATACTTCTTTTATGTGTTCTTTATCATGTACTTGTATAGTTCTTAAATTATCTAATCTATCAGCAAGTTTAATAAATAATGTAATTGGATTTTCAGATAAACCAACTACTATTCTTCTATATTTATCGGCATCATTTTTAAAGTGAAAAGTTCTTTTTAAATGACTTAATTTACTAATAGAATTTAATATCTTAGCAACATTCTCATCAAACATTTCACTAACTTCATCATAAGTTAATTTATCTAAAGTAATTCCTTCATGTATTAAAGCACAACCAATAGTTATAGTATTCATCTTAAGTTCTGCTAGTATTTTAGCAACTCTTATACTATGATTTATATAAGGTTCTCCTGTAATTCTAGTCATACCATCATATATTTTAAGTGCTACTTGATAATATTTATCTATTTCTTTTAAGTTATCTTCTGTCATATACATTTTAAGTATATCTAATAACTCTTGATATTCCATTTTATCAACTCCCTATAATAAGTTATTTTCTTTAATTATATCTGTATTTCTTCTTCTAACTAAATCTAATACATACATTTTAACATCATCAATTTTTAGATCCATTATATCTGTTACCATATCACTCAGTGTTAAACTTTCACTATTTTTCCATTTATTTATACTCAAATAGTTCCATATATCTTCTTCTTTAATATAACTAATATTATTTCTTCTTATTTCTTCTACTTTAGAATATAAAGCAGGTTTTATACGATTATATAACTCATCTAAATTTCTAAAATTTAAATCTTTCATATGTGTCACCTTCTTATATAATTTTACTATATATTATACTAAATTAAAAGATATTTAGTAATTTAAACATTAAAAAAGATTATATTTAAATAATCCTTTTAAGTTTTTTTAATATGTTAGTTTTATATTCTGGAGTCATATTATTTTCTTTTAATTCTATAATATCTTCTAACGAACATTTTTTAAACATTAGCATTTTTGCTTTAATGTAAAAATAGTTATATTGATTCTTTTGTTCACACTTACTTAGTTTTGCAAACCATTGATTTATTTGTTCACCTTCTCGATCTATAAGTACAATTTCTTTTTTTACATCTTCTATTGATTTATTAGCATAATCGTTATAATCAGGTATCCAACTAGCATTTTTTAGAAATTCTACTCCTTCTTTTTTAGTTATTTTAATGAAATCTTTAGCATCATATAAAGAATATACTCTTTTATCTGTTATGTCATATATAGATACTGGAATAGATGTTTTAGTAACATATGTAGATCTAAGTAATATTTGATAATAATATTTTTGTATATACACTGCATTTTTTGTAGTAATTTTCATAGTAATTTCTCCTCTCATAATAATTATATCATTTTGTTTAACATTTTTATAGTGAATGTTTAACTTGATCTTGTCTAGATAAATTTTTGATTATATTTCTATAGTATTCTTCTACTTCAGTTATTGTTGTATTTTCATCTAACGGATATCTAATAACAACCGTTCTATAGTCTTTTCCATGATTACATAATGAATTTACACAACCATATCCTCTTCTAGATTTTTGAAATTGAAAATCTTCTGGTTTATCTGTAGGTAGTTTACCTATCAGACTACTATCTTGTGTAAAAACTCTAAAATCAAACACTTCATAAAAAGATATTAATTCTTTTGGTAAAACTGGTAATTTATTAATTTCACAATTATGTTTTAAATTATTTAATGCAACATCAGATATATTGATAGGTATACTTCCATTATTCATTAATATAAATTGTCTTTTATTTTCATCCGATAAAGACTCCCAATCTATCATTACCCATGAATAACCATTTCCTAAATTAAAATGTTCTCCATTACCATTATTAATTAGTTTCTTAATTGGTTCATTTCTTTTAGATACATCTATTTTGTTAGCACTGGACATTAATGTAGTTATTCCCATATCATTTAATTCTTTAACAGCATTTATTAATGGTAATTCTATACAAGTATAAAGTGATACTTCATCGCCTAATTTTATTTCTCCATCAAACTTAATTGGATTTACATCTTTAACATATTTAGCATTTTGTTTAAATTCAAGATTTAATTCATCTATATTTTTAAAAATTGGAGTAAGTCCTTTTTTTGCAGATTCAAAATATATATAATAAATTAACTCAATTTTCTCATCATTACTAACTTTTTTAATATTTTCCATTTCAAAATCAACTATTCTATTTTTATCAACATCATTTGAAACTGCAAGAAAAATATCATTATCTGTTTTATAAATGGTTTTATTTCTTTCTTCAATTGTTTTCATATTTCTCTTCTCCTTGAATTAATTATAGCACATATTAATTTTGATTAGACATCTTTGATTAATAAATTTTTATTATTTTTTTCTAGTTCTTTCAAACTTTTATCAGGCGTTGGTAAATCTTCTGGCATTGTTCCACCCAATTCTTCAATTGTATTTCTAATTTTCTTACCAACTTCATAATGTGTTTTATTAGCATCAGACTCTAGTTTTATATTTTCATTTTTTAATTTTTGTTCTGTCTGAGAAATTCTAAATAGATTGGCTATTAGTTCATCACTACCCATATTATCTAAAATGTCTTCTCTATATCTTAACTTCTTTCTTTTTCTTGTTAGATTCCTTTGATAAAATCTTTTTTCATCTTCAGAAAGTTCATTGTAATTTTTTTCAATTAATTCTTGCTTTCTAGTTTGTATTGCAAAATATGTTTGTCCTAGTGCAACAACTTCTTTTCTAGGATCTGAGTTTTGCACTATCAAATAGCATGCATACCTAGATAGTTTATAATCTAATACAGTTCTCTTGGCTTTTTATGCTAAGTCTATCATTTTGTTGATCTCAACAAGTTGTTCATCTATATTAAAACCAAAATTTTTACATGCCCCTTTTGTTTTATTTAAAACCTTTAAGAAATTTTTCCAGTCTTTTGGCTTTTTTTGCTAAATTCATCATTTTGTCGGCGCCGACAAAATGATAAATTGTATAAATACCACTAATATCATAAGCTCTTTTAGCTCTTAAATTATCTCTTCAAACTTACACCATTCTTTATAATCCAATGAACATTGTAATTTCCTTACATGCCAATATTATTTCCATATTTATCAATATGTTTTATTTTCAAAAATTGTTATATCTACTTTCATATTTTTGGTAGTTTCAATCATTTTCACAACATAGAAAAAAATGGTACAATTCAAAATTTTCTTTATATAACTCTTACTTACTGGAATGTATTGCAAAATAAGTTTGCCCTAGTGCAATTTCATTTTTTCTAGGATCAGCATTTTGTACAATAAGATAGCAAGCATATCTGTTCAAATGATAATCTTCTATGACATCGACTTTTCCTTTACCACTAATTATTGACTTCCCGACGTCGGCAAAGCAATCACACACATTATTTCCACTAACTCTGCAACTGATTTGAGCTTTTTCTATTACCTTTTTAAAATTTTCCCATTTACAATATCCCAGAACAAGCATCAATTCTCTTGCTTTCCAATATTCATTTCCTATTTTATCAATATGCTTTATATTTTCAAAAATTGTTGTATCTATATTTACTAATTCTTTCATTTATATCTCCTTTCATATTTCTGGTAGTTTCAATCATTCACCTTACATAGGGAAAATGATATAATTTATAATCTTCTTTTTTAACCATTTTGTCGGCGCCGACAAAATGGTTATTTGTACTAATACCACTATTATCACATGTAACATTTGCTTTATTGATTACACAAAAACTATTTAATTTTTTTATTTTCATAATTTGTTATTTCCATTCCATATTTACTATTTTTTTATTTTTATTGCTATCAATAAAATGGTTAATATATTACAATTATTCATAGCCTCTTTAATTATTCTGTGAAAATTTTGCTACAAATTATACTGTAATATTGACACTAATCTCTCTTGTTGCATTATTTGCAAGTTTTATCATTTTGCGTTGTACCACAAAATGATTATCTACATTGTACTTACTTTCTTTGCAAGTAACTTTAGCTCTCATAATCAAATCATTTATACTTCTCCATTGATTATATCCTAAAATATGCTGTAATTCTCTAGCATATCAATATTCATTACCATTTTCATCAATATGTTTTATGTCTTCAAATATTTTTTCTGTATATTCATTTATTTCATTCATTTTAATTTTTCCTCTCATGGTGAACATGTCTTGATTTTGTAACCATTTTTATTTAATTTAATTTCTACCGAACCATTCAAATCAGTTCTATAAATTTTACTATTATTTAATATTTCTAAAACACTTTCCTTCGGATGACCGTACCTATTATTTCTTCCTACACTAATAATTGAATATTTAGGTTTAATAATATCTATAAACTCTTTACTAGAAGAAGTATCCGAACCATGATGTCCTACCTTAAGAAAATCAATATTATTCAAATCATAAAAATTTAATATGTCTTTTTCTCTTTTTATACTAGCATCTCCCATAAATAAAAATTTATAGTTATAATAATCAAATTCAATAACACTTGAATCATCATTCTCATTATCATATTCTTTAGTATTAAGAAAACTTAAAGTTAAATTATCAAGATTTATTTTATCAATACAAGTGTAATAATCTTTGTTTAATTTATTAATTAAATTTATTTCTAAAGAGTTATATTCTCCACAGTTAAATATTACATTTTTTACTTTAAAATTATCTACAATATCACTAGCCTCACCCATATGATCGTAGTCTCCATGTGTAAGTATTAAGTAATCTAACCTATTTATACCTAATTTTCTCATGAATGGAATTATACTATCCTTGGCAATAGAATATTTCTTTTTTTGTTTTTTCCAATCTGGTGTTTTATAATTAATTTTTCCACCAGTATCAATTAATATTGTTTTACTTAAATGTGGCATTACAATTAAAGTTGAATCTCCTTGTCCAACATCTAAATAATAAATATAAGCATTATTAGAAAAATATGGTTTTATATAAATATAAATAATTAAAATGATTAGTATCAGTATTAATTTTTTAGTATGTTTCTTAATTGAAATAAGTAATAGTATGTAGTAGATAAAAACAATAATAATTGATATTTTAGGAAAATAGATCTTTATAGATAATAAAGATAATTTTAATGATAAAAATTCCATAATATTAGTAAATATTTTTAATATAGGTATAAGTATAGGAAAAATATAAGCTATTATAGTTAATGGAAATATTATATAAGTTACTAATGGAACAAATATCATATTAAGTAATATTCCAAATGGATTAATGTAACCAAAATAATAAATTGATAATATTAAATTAGATACAAATGATAGCAAACTCGTTTTAAATAATCCTTTAAAATAATTTTTTTCATTTATTAAATCTGATGATATTATTAGAAAATATGTAGTAGTAAATGAAAGAATAAAACTTAAATTGTATAAGTTATAAGGATTAATTAAAAGTAATATAAATAATACTAAATACATAATATTTTCTGTTTTAATATTTAGATAAAACACTTTATTTAAGCCCAGTAAAAAGAATAATAAACTAGCTCTTAATATAGATGGACTAAAACCACTTATAAATGAAAATAAAAGTAAGAATAAGAAAGTTATAATGTATCTTTTTAGTTCATTTATTTTTAATTTTTTTAATGTTTTCATAATAAATAAACTGAATATTGAAACATGTAAACCCGATAGTGCAAATAAATGACTTATTCCATTGTTTCTATAACTTTCTACTACATTAGTTTCTATATTATTAGTTTTACCTAATAAGAATGCATATACATAATCGTTATCTTCTAATTTATCTGCACGTTTATACATATAATCTTTTATTTTATAAAATACATTTATATCTACATTATTTTTTTCTATTTTAGAAATATCTAATATATAATAAATTTTTTTATTATATAAATATTTTTTGTAATTGAATGAGTATGGAATAGTGTTATTCGATGGTTCTTTTAGATTTCCTTCTAAATTAATTACTTCTCCTATGTGTAAGTTATTTATTAAATAATCTTTTTCTTCTTCTGTTTTTATGTAATAAATTCCAACTAAATTTTCTTTGCCTGACAATGTTAGTGATAATTTGTTTCCATCTATTTTATATTCAATAATTTTTAATTTAAATTTTGTTTCATTTAATGAATAACTACTTTTATGTTTAATAAAAGTAGTTATTATTAGGGAGTAAATTAAAATTAAGAATATTAAAATTATATATGGCTTATTCGATAGTAATATATTCCTTAATCTGTTCATATTTCTTTTCGCCAATACCACTAACATTCATTATATCTTCAATAGCTTTAAAATTTCCATTCTTTTCTCTATAATCTATTATTTTTTTAGCAGTACTTTCACCAATACCATTAATTTTACTTAATTCTTCTAAAGAAGCAGTATTAATATTCACAACCATATTCAACTCATCACTTTTGATTAAATCATTTTTATCACTAGGTTTTTCATAATCGTTAGTTATAATATCTTCTTTATCAATACTTAGAGCATTATCAGTTTCCTTAATTATTTCTTTATTTTTATTATTTTTTATCTCTTCTATTTCACTAAGATTATTAACTATAATAACATCTTCATCAGTTAGTTTCTTAGATAAATTTAAGTATCTTGTATAAGCATTAGCAGTAAAACCACCAGAAGCATTTATTGCGTCTATTACTCTTGAATCATCATCAAGTTCATACACTCCAGGACTAATTACTTCGCCCTTAATATCTACATATATTTTCTTTACTTCATCAATAGTTGTTGTTTCTTCTTGTTCTTCATTTTTAGATTGCTTAACTACTTCAGTGCTTACTATTTCTTTACTGTTTTCTTTAAATCTATAATTAATTAAATAAAAAGATAACAATCCAATAATTATAATTATAACTAAAGATAAACTAATAATTATTTTTTTCTTGTTTTCATAGTAAAAATTAATAAGACTTGTCATATTTATTCACCTCCTTCAAAACATAAATTATCATATAATTTATCAGTTGTCAAACCACTACAAAACTAAAAATTGACTATTCAAAATTTAATTTTCACAGCATTTTTAGAATTCATTTTTTATTTTTGTATACGTTTTTAATAAAATTGACTATTCAATTTTAATTTTTGGAAGAAAAAATTCTTTCAAAAAAAATAAAGATTTTTTTAAATCTTTATAATTTTTCTAAATTTGAACATACAATTTGCCAATTACTCATTCTTTTTTCTACTTTACCAATTATTTTTATAACATCTCCTTTTTTTATATAATTATATTTTAAATAAGTTGTTGGAAACATTACAAGACTTGCTTTAGCGTATTCATCACTTATCGTAACAAAGGCCATTTTATCATTATTTTTTGTATTTACTTCTCTTATATTATCAATCATTCCAATAACAATTATATTTTTGTCAAAATATTTTTCTATATCCTTTAAAAGACAAGTATTATCTCTTTTAAATCTACTTACTGGATGGTTTTTAACATAAAATCCAAAAAGCTCATATTCTTTATTAATTATCTCATTATTGTCATATTCTACATCTTCAATTATTTCTGGTTTTAATACCATTGTTTCATCCAATGATTCGCATAGAGTTGCATAATTAATTACACTTTTTAAATTATTTATCATAGTTTTTCTATTTAATCCAAATGTATCTAAAGCTCCAGACAATATCAAATTTTCTATGATTTTAATATTTACTTTACTACTATAAACTCTTCTCACAAAATCAGAAAAATCGATAAAACTTCCTTTTTTTCTTTCTTCTAAAATAGATGTAAGAGCTACTCCACCGATACCTTTAATTATAGTAAGAGGTAATACAATTTTCTTTTCATGTAAAAGATAATAATCTGTACTAATATTAATATTAACTCCTTCAATGCTTACACCATTTATTTTTGCTTCATCTATATATTCTTTAGTTTTAGTTTCACTACCAATCGTATTGTTAAGAAGTACTAACATAAAATATTCTCTAAAATAAGCTTTCAAAAATGCAATTTGATAAGCCACAAATGCATAAGCAACAGAATGACTTTTATTAAAACCATAGTTAGCAAATTTAAGAACTAATTTATATATTTCCTCTGCTTTTTCTCTATCGTATCCTTTTTTATTTGCACCTTCTATAAATTCATTTTGATATTCTAATATAACATTTTCTTTTTTCTTACTCATTGCCCTTCTTATAATATCAGCTTTACTATAACTAAAACCACCAATTGCTTTTAATATTTCAATTATTTGTTCCTGATAAATTATGATACCATATGTACTCTTTAATATAGGTTCTAATTCTGGTAATAAATAATTTATTTTTCTTTTTCCTTCTCTTACATTTATAAGTTCAGGTATATTATCTCTAGATCCAGGTCTATACATTGCAATAGCAAGTACTAAATCATCAAAACTTTTTACTTTTAATATCTTTAAGAAACTCCTCATACCTTCACTTTCAAACTGAAAAACACCTGTAGTATCTACATTATAAAATATATTTAAAGTTTTTTTATCATCTAAAGGTATTTTATTAATATCAAAATTTAACCCTTTATCTTTTTTAACCATCTTTACTATATTATCAATAATAGTAAGATTTTTAAGTGCCAAAAAATCCATTTTAAGTAAACCTAAATTTTCTAAATATTCCATAGTATATCCAGATAATATATTATTAGAACTTACGTATAAAGGTACTTTATTCATTAATGGTTTACTACTTATAATTACACCCGCTGCATGTATACTTGTATGCCTTTTAAGTCCTTCTAATTTAATAGATATTTTAATTAATTCTTTTAATTTAGAATTATTATTTACACAAATAATAAAGGAATTATTTTTCAATAAAGTATCAAATGTATCTTTATCATTTATTAGTTTAATTAATTCATCGAATTTATCTATTTTCAATACCCTAGCAACATCTCTTATAACTTGTTTAGGAAGTAAAGTACCAAAAGTAATTATATTAGCAACTTTATCATACCCATATTTTTCTTTAACATAATTAATTACTTCATCCCTTCGTAAATATTCTATATCAGTATCTATATCTGGTAAAGTAACACGATCTTTGTTTAAAAATCTCTCAAAACTTAAGTCATATTTTAAAGGATCTATTTCAGTAATACCAAGTGAGTAACTCACTAAACTCCCAGCTGCACTACCACGTCCAGGTCCTATAACTATACCATTTTTCTTAGCATATAAAATAAAGTCATATACAATAAGAAAATAATCAGCAAAATTCATACTTATAATTACATCTAATTCTTTTTTAAGTCTTTCTTTATACATAGAACTAACTAATCCATTAAGTCTTTTATTTAATCCTTTTTCACATAAACTAGTTAGTAAATTAACCTTATCTTTAGAATATTCTGGTAAATCAAAATCATATTTAGGCATTTTTATATCAATTAATTCAGCAAATTTATAAGTAGTAAGACTATCTTCTTTATTAATATCTTTATCAATAAACACATCTATAAATTTATAATTATTTATTTCATCAATAGTTTCACCATTTTTAATCATATATAAATAAGGCAAATATATTTGATCACTTTCATTTATACATAAAGTTTCTTTCATATAAACTATATCATTTGTTATAACTAATGCATTATTTTTTTCTTCATCATTAGAATACTTAATGTAAACTAACTCATACATTTCTTTATATTTATTAAAGTTTTCTAAATCAGATGTAACACATATTAAATCACTCGTATGACTTATTAAAAATTCTAAATCAAGTTTATTCAAGTTTCTATAACTAACTATATTAAGCAAATTTACATATCCAGTATAACTCTTAGCATATAAAATCATACTGTAATTATCTAATTCAATAGGAACACCTATTATCACTTTAATATTGTTTTTACTACATATATTAAATAGTTCCATAGTACCAAACATATTAAAGTCAGTTACAGCAAATGTATTAATATTTTTTTCAATCAAAAAATCACATAGTTCATTAGGTCTAATTAAACTACTTAAAAGTTCATAATGAGTTTTAATATTTAAAGGTATATAGTTCATACTTTCTCCTTTACAATTACATTATACTATATTTTAGAGCAAACAAAAAGAGAAGATTTTCTTCTCTAGTTTATATGTTTTATTGACCAACTGTATAAGTTCCAACACCAGTAGTTGCATCACATACAAATTTATCAGTAGTTTTAACAGCTTTAACATCTGTATCTACATCAACATCAATTGATGGAGTTTCAGAACTATAATAATAACTACCATTTGTAACTATTAATTGTGCTATTTTACCTTCACTGTCAAATTTAACAAAATATGCTAATGTCTTATTATTATCAATACCTAAATCTTTAGGATTAGTTGCCTTAATTTCAGCAAATGAACCTTCTAATCCAGTACCAACATAACAATAAGGACCAGGTGTTGATGAAGTTAATGAGTCATTAATATACTTTGTTTCTGCTGCTTTCCATACACTTTGTACTTGTGTTGCAAATGCATTCTTTTTACCTTCAGTGAATAACTTTAAAATATTAGGTGTAACTAATAACATTAATAAAGCCAATATTGCTATAACAGCAAGTAATTCAACTAAAGTAAAACCTTTCTTATTTAATTTTCTCATATAAACTCTTCCTTTCTCGATAAGCTATATTATATCTTCTTACCCTAAATTCATTATAACAAAATGAGTTTACATAGTCAATTAATAAAAGTCTTTTTTTACTTTTTTTACATACAAGTTATTTAGTTACATTCATAAAAGCATTTATTAAATCAATACCAGTACCAATTTTATCTACTTTATCTTTAAATCTTAAACCATATCTCTCTTTCATTTCTTCTATCATCAATTCCAAATTTTCTCCACGATTTAATCTTTTATACCAATTAGAATTTTCTCTTAAATATTTAATTAAATTAGGATCACTATATATCTTTTGTCTAATTTCATATCTCATTAATCATCAAAAAACCTTTCTATATCTTTTAAACTTTTCTTAGATGTAGTTTTACTTTCCTTCTTATCTTTATCTTTACTAACCATAATTTCCTCTAAAAATCCTAATGCTTTTTGTAATGAACCAATATTTTCTTCCAATTTATCTACATCTATATTTTTAATATTATCTACTACACTCTTAACAGTATCTGATAATTTAGTTTCTTCTTTTACTTTTCTAATATTTTTAAACTCATTCCATACATCACTTTCTTCTCCATAAATATCATATAATTCAAATAATTTTTGCCACGAAGTTTTACCACTTGTAACACTACTCGCAAGATATTTATTTCTAGAAGCAAACTCTTTAAAATTATCTTTTGTACTCACTTGCATTCACCATTAAATATTATGTATTTTTATCAGATTTAACACCATTTTCATAAAAACTATAATAACTAAACGGACTTATAATAATATGATCAACTACTTTAATCCCAATAATATTACCCGTATAAATAATACTATTAGTAAGTTCTATATCTTCTTTACTTGGTGTAGTATCTCCACTTGGATGATTATGCATAATAACTATAAATGACGCACTTTCTTTAATTGCCTCTTTAAAAACTTCTTTAGGATCAATTAAAACTCCACTAGAAGTCCCCTTACCTATTTCTTTCTTTATAATTAAGTTCATCTTTATATCAAAAAGTAAAATATAAAATTTTTCTTGCTTAACACCTATAAACTCATCTTTAAATGTATTATAAATTTGCATGGAATTTGTTAATTTAATTAAATTCTTATTACTACTAAAACATCTTCTACCAATCTCAATACTTGCTAGTATAATAGAAGCTTTACTAAGTTTTATTCCTTTAATATTAAAAAGTGTATTAAGACCAATATTTTTTAAATTAGATAATCCACCAATTTCCTTAATAATATTATTTGATAACTCTACTACTGAATTATCTTTATTACCAGTCCTAAGAACAATACTCAACAAATCCACATCAGATAAATTTTCTACTCCATATTTCTTTAATTTTTCTCTTGGTTTTTCTTCATCCACTATATCTTTAAATTTCATAATTCTCCAATAGAAGATTTAAAATGATTTTTAATGCATACTTATTATATCAGTAGAGCATATAAAAAGAAACCTTTTTTATTAGGTTTCATCATTTTCTTTTGTACTTATACAAGTAAATTTCATCTTATAACTATAGAATATAAACTTTTTATTAACAGTTATATCTACAGCACATGTCTTATCATCAACTTTAACTTCTTTTAAGTAATCTTTTTCTTCCAATTCTTCAGTAGTAATTGTAAAAGGAAATTTAGTAATTTTATTATCTTCTATATAATCTTTTACAGCTTCTTTAAGTTCATTTTTCTTACTTATATACTTAATTTCTTCTTCTTTAGTAATTGCTATTATATATATTCCTAAAACAAGTCCTACTATTAAAAAACCCCAAATTAAAATTATTCTTTTACTCATCAATCATCTTTTCTTTCTTCATATCCTTTAGTTTCATACTTAGGACATTTTAAATATGGCTTATAAATTATTTCACCATTTTCTACATAAACCGCTGTATATCCTGAACAATCTTTTTTATTTTTATCCACTAATTCTGCTAAATAACCATTATCTATTAATTGACTAACTCTAATATTTAATGTATCAAGTCCAAGCTCATTATTATAGAAATCATTTATATATAATTTAGTAGCACCTACCATATCATTTTCTAAATCTTCATAACTAAATACTTTTTCTGGCTCTTTTGGTTCTTCTTGTTTATCACCATTTTTATCAGGGTTTGGATTAAACAAATTTGATGAATAAAATTGCCAGTTTTCATCTACTAATCCTAATCTTCTTAATCCCCAAAAGCTAAATAATAAACATACAACAAATACTAATAAGAACAATATTGCTTCTACAATACCCCATCCATTTTTATTTAACATAACTTTACCTCCCTTAGGTTAATTTTATCACATAAGTTTATTTTTTACAATTAGGACAGAACTTTTCGCCTTTCTTTTCTACAAGTAAGTTTCCACACTCTGGACATATTTTTCCAGTTGGTTTATCCCAAAAGGCATTTTTACATTTTGGATAATTACTACATCCATAAAAATCTTTACCTCTTTTAGTCTTTTTAACAACTATATTTCCATCACATAAAGGACACTTACAAATAACATTTACTTCTTTTTCTACTTTAGGTACATACTTACATTCAGGATATCCAGAACATGCCACAAATTTACCATACTTTCCATATCTATAAACAAGTGGTTTACCACACTCTGGACACATTTCTCCAGTTTCTTCTGGGGCTTCCTTTTCCATATTTTTAAATGCTGTTTCTAAAAGTGGTTCAAAATCTTTATAAAATTTATCTATTAAATCATACCAAACCATTTTACCTTCAGCAACATAGTCTAAATCAGTTTCCATATCACTAGTATATTTAACATTTATAATACTAGAAAAGAACTCTTGTAATTTATCAGTAACTTGAATACCAACTGTAGTAGGTTCAAACTTCTTATCAACAACACTTATATACTTTCTTTCTTTTAGTACTTCAATTATTTTAACATAAGTACTTGGTCTACCTATACCTAAACTTTCTAATTCTTTAATTAATTTATCTTCTGTAAATCTAGCAGGTGGTTCAGTAAAGTGACTTGTTTTATGAATATCTTTACTTACTAATATATTTGATTTATAAGAACTAAAGTCAGGTAATACTTTATCTTCTGATTTTTCAAACTCTTTATAAATCTTTAAATATCCATCAAATACTTGAACTTGCCCATTAGCTGTGAATTTATAATCATTATTATCTAATGTAACTGTAGTCGCAAGTACTTTAGCATCTGCCATTAAACTAGATAATGCCCTTATATAAATTAAATTATATAATTTGTATTCATCACTAGTTAAATGAAGCTTCATACTTTCTGGTGTTCTATTTAAACTAGTAGGTCTTATACCTTCATGAGCATCTTGTACATTTTCTTTATTTTTAGTAACTTTTACATTTCCAACATATTGTTTACCATAATTATTAGTAATAAATTTCTTAGCATCACTTACAAACACATCACTTAATCTTGTACTATCGGTTCTCATATATGAAATTAAACCTACAGTTTCATTACCAATATTTTTACCTTCATATAATCCTTGCGCTAATCTCATAGTTTTAGATGCACTAAAGCCTAATTTAATACTTGCCATTTGTGTTAAAGTACTTGTGGTAAATACAGGTTTACTTTTCTTAGATTTTTCTTTACTTTCTACACTTTCTATTGTAAATGCATTAGATAAAGAATTTAATATATTATCTGCTTCAACATTTGATTTAATCTCAATCTTTTTATCTTTATATTTAGATAAACTTGCTTCAAAATCATTAAATTCTGCTTCTATAGTAAAATACTCTTCACTGTTAAAAGCTTCAATTTCTCTTTCTCTATCTACAATTAATTTTAAAGCAACACTTTGAACACGTCCAGCACTTTTACCTTCAGTCTTATTTTGCATAAGTTTACTTAATCTAAAACCAATAATTCTATCTAATATTCTTCTTGCTTCTTGACTATGTACTAAATCCATATCAATATCTCTTGGTTCTTTAAATGCTTCTTTAATAGCATTTTCTGTTATTTCATTAAACACTACTCTACCATAGTTTTTATCAATACCTAAAGCATCTTTTAAATGCCAACTTATTGCTTCTCCCTCACGGTCAGGGTCGGTTGCTAGTATAACATAATCACTATTACTTATTTCTTTTTTTAGTTCTTTTACTAATTTTCCTTTACCACTTATAACCTTATAACTAGGTTTATAATGATTTTCTAAATCTACTCCTAATCCATATTTACCAGTTGTAGTTAAATCTCTAATATGTCCCTTACTAGAAGTAACTTTATAATCTTTTCCTAAATATTTTTCAATAGTCTTACTCTTACTAGGGCTTTCTACTATTACTAAATTTTTCATTAAACTCTCCTTTAGATAACTATATATTTTAATGCTTAAGTTCTCTCAATAACTAAAATAAAAGAAATTTAATACTTTGTCAATAGTTTACAATTAATTTAATATTATTTATGTAAACTTAATACTTTATGAGATTTATTAAACGCAATATCTTTTTTAGATTTATTAGTACCATCTATAAAATTAAATTCTAATAATTCTTTATTTATAAAATACAAACCAGATGAATTACCACTTAATAGTTCACATTCAATCATATATTCTGGATCATATTTTATTCCATCAATATATGGAATAGTCTTATCAAATACAAATTCATATTTTCCATTATAAACATCTAAATTATATAAACACCTTTTAGTAACTAATTTTAACTTTTCTTGTAATTTACTAATGTTTATATTCCATTCTTTATTAAGAAATAATATAACTTCATATAAAGAATTAAAATTAAATTCATATCTTTTTAATACACTACTTTGATCATTTATAATTCTTTTAATAGTATATTCAACTTTCCCATCAACTTCTCTTTTTCTAACATTAATATTCATATTTTTTAATACATCATCATTATCATAATATGTATCACTATTAATTAAATACTTAGAATTACTTAACTTTAATTTTTCTTTAATTAATTTGAATTCTTCAGTTGAGTTAGAAGAATTATTATTAAAAATATATTTTTTTTCTATTTCTACTTCATTTTTAAAATAATTTTCTATTTCATTTAAATCTAAATTAAATATATTTCTAAGTACATATAAATCGATTCCAATAATATATCTTTCACTCTTTAAATTAGAATTAATCATATCGCTAACATTGGATAATTCATCTATAATACCATTCTTATTTATATATATTTTTTTATTTTTATTATAAATATTTATTAAAGATGATGAAATAAATATGTAGTCACTATATTCTTTAAGTATTGGATATTTTCTAAAGAGTTTATCTTTAAATAAAATTAATGACTCCTGGTTATTAAATTCTTTAAACAAAATACTATTATCTATATCTCTGTTTATCAATAATTTAGAATATCTACTTATAATTATATCTTTACTTTTAGAATATTTTTCAAACAAATATTTAAGTTCTGATTCTTTAGTATTCCAATTAACATTAGTATTAGTAAGTTTTAAAAATAGTCCTAATATTTTTTCTAATATTAAAGATTTTTTATCTAAATAGATTTTATCATATAACTCAAATCTTTTATTAAAATAATTTACTATTTTATAAATAGAATCATTATTAAAAACTATTTCTAATTTATTATTTACACATTCTAAACTTATTTCATTTAATAAATTAGAAAAATCATTAGTTTCATTTAATATATGCCTAGAATCTCTATATATGTAATCTATTCTGTCTATATCTATACCACCACTTAGTAATTTACTAACTATGAATAACAGACTATTTTCTTCTATATTTTCTTTTTTAATTAGCTTAATTGTTTTATCAAGTACATTTTCACCAAAAGAATTTATTATTTGTTTATGTATTTCAGTATTACCTTCTAATAAATGAATTGTATTGTTTTCATGAGTACCAGGTAAATATTCTTCCATAACATGAGAAAATGGGCCATGTCCTATATCATGAGTAAGTGCCATAAGTTTTATACTTTCTTCATCTTCTTTATTAATTTTTATAATACCGTTTAGTTTATTTTTACAACTAGCTATAAGTTTACAAGCTAAATAATAAACTCCTAAACTATGTTGGTATCTTGTATGTGTAGCATTAGGATTTGTATTTAAGCCAAGCTGTGTAACATTTTTCATATTAATAAATTCTTTACTATTAATAACATTTAAATATTTATCTTCTATATCGATTATTCCCCATATATCATTTACTTTCATTCTTTCTCCTTAAAACTTTAACTAGCTCTTCTTTTTCATCAATGTTTAATTTATACCCTAAAAATTTTTCAACACTTTTTACTGTTTCTAAACTTATCTTACCAGTTAATTTAATTGTAATTGCATCCTTAACTTTTTTATAATACTCTTCAATAGGTATTTGTTTTTTATTATATTCTTTCTCTTCCATTAAACTTTTAAGTTCACTATATTTTTTAATTTTTTTATCAACCTCTATATCATCAATCATAGATAGTTCTTTTAGTTTAATAGATATATTCCTATCAAACGAATACTCTTCTTTATTTACATCTATTTGATAAAGATTTATTAAACTACTTACATTTCCATTTATTATTCCATTTATAATATAGTATAATTTTGGTTTTTCATATTCTATGTATGTTTTTTCATAAATCGGTACATCTCCGTAAAAATCTTCCCTATATCCAACTTCTTTAGAATCTATTTCATAAATAAATTCATCATTTCTTTTATGTAATACTGACACATGGGTCTTTTTACAACTTTTCCTCCCACAAGCTATAACACATTCATTTTGCAATTTTTTAAGATTATCTTCATTAAAATTAACTTCATACTTTAAAGCATATTCTCCATTTGTACAATAATATATCATTAGTATCTCTCCTTAAACTCTTTTATTAACTTTTTATTAGCATTTTCTACTTTATTAGTTGATAGTAATTTGTAATAATATTCTCTTAGTCTTTTAATATTAACAAACCTATATGACTTTAACACAAAATGTTCACTTTCGAATTTTTTATAGTCTTTTATTTCTATTCTTTTATCACAATCTAAACAAGCATAAATGTTATATTCAAATCTTCTATCTTGTTCATTTGGCACTACATAAGAAGATAATTCATAACTGTTACTAGAATCATAATAACTACCAACATATATCCATATATCATGTGTACACTTATTTTCACGAGCATAAGTACTGAATGCAAGACTATATATAATTTCATCTCCATTAACTTTATTGTAAACTAAATCTTTTCTAGAATTAATACATTCTGTTAGTTCAATGTATCTTTTAACCTTTGGATCCGATAATAGTAAATCAAGTTCTCTTTTATAGTCAATAAATTCCTTTCTTTTATTCTTCAATTCTTTAACTTTATTTATAATTTCTAATCTATCATTTTCTTTCATATTATAATCCTTTCTTGTGTATTTTTTACACATCAATATTTATTTTAAAAATGTACTTAAAATACATTTTCATTTCTTTTTATATTTTTAAATTTATATATCTTAGCAGGTTTAGTTCCATCAAATACTTTTTCTTTGTTTGTATCTATAAGTAATCCTGTATTAAGTAATTTCTTTCTAAAATTTCTCCTATCATATTTTTTATCTAATATTGTTTCATAAGCTTTCTGTATTTCAGGAATAACAAATCCATCTGGAAATAAAGATTTTAATATATCGGTACATGTTATTTTATCTCTTAAAGTTTCAATTGCTTTATCTAATATTTCATTATGATCATATGCTAGTTCTGGAATACTTTCAATACTAAACCAATCGGCATTTGAAGTTTTTAATGTTTCATTCAAAATACTTACTCTTTTATTATCTATAATTCCAATATATGTAATCGCAACCATTCTCATGACTGGACTTCTATCAACATTACCAAATACGTTTGATAAGTATAAATCAATATCTGTTATTCCAGTTTTCTCTTGTATTTCCCTTTTCATTCCATCAATTAAGTCTTCATTATTATAAAGAGCTCCACCAGGAAGTGCCCACATACCATTAAACGGGTTGTTTTTCCTTTTAATTAACAGAACTTTTGTAATTCCTTTATCTACAGTAAATATAGAGCAAATAACATGAATGCCTTGATTACTATATAAAGGATTTTTTATTTCCATATCTATCACATCCTAATTACATTATATGTGTATTTTATACACTTGTCAATATAAAAAGAAAAAAATACAAAATAGTATTAATCATCATGGTTGTATTCGTATACTTTTTTAAATATAATATTATTTGATTCTGAATTTAATTTTGATAGTTCTTCAGGAAGTGGTTCTCTAATAATTTTTTCAATAGGTTTAATTATTTTAACATTAATTTCCTCGTCAGATAAATCACCAGTATTACAATTAATTTTATAATTAATATTATTATCTACATATAGAATCTTACTAGTGTTATCATAAGAAATATGTTTAGACATATATTCCTCAGTTTGCATACTCATTGCTTCTCTTAATAAATTTTCATTAAAATTTATTATATCTAAAATTTTATTATACTTTGCTTCGTTATATGGATATAACATGTTATCAATAATAAATCTTTCTTTAGATACCATTAACATCATTGAGTGTATTTCACTGCCACCAAATGGTATCCCAGTGTTTTTTTCGAATTTTAGCAAGTAATTGTCGCAAAAAGTTTAAACATTTTTATTGAATTTTTTGCTTCTTCTAGAGTATTATATTTTAATTTACCAGATGTTATAACTTCACGGTTAAAACTAATTCTTTCATCAGAATTATCATCTCAAGTGTATAAATCTAGTGAAGTAATACTTTGTATTTTTAATTTTCCATCAAAGTCATGATATCCAAGAGTATTATCAACTAAATCAGAATATGCTCGAAATATAGCTGAATCAAATTTTTCTTTTTTTTCATTTATATTCATAATTCATCTCCATATATCTTTTAATTATTTATTCATGAATCTGTGATTTTCTAGTGTATCACAAATTATATTTTCGTCAATCGTAAATGGTTTTTTTAATCCATTACTTTTTATTTGTAAAATCCAATTTAATAATTCAGACTTATTATCACATGAATTAGCATAATTGCCTAATATATATCCAATATCATAAGAATATGATTCTAATCCCTCACTAACACTACTTTCGATTGAAGTATTAGGACCATTAAGATAATTAATTACACTTTCATTCTGCAATAATACATTATATAAATTTGAAGCATCTAACTTTTCATATTTTTTTAAATTTATTATAGAATCAAAAATAAATGTATCTATATTATTTTCTCTTGTTGAACTTAAAATATGTGCTTTTCTTAATTCATCTGCTTTCAAGTCAACATTATAAAAATCTCTTAAGTAGTCATTTGCGGATAATTCTAACATAATTGATGGCGTTTCAAATAAAAAACTATCCATTACTGAATCATATTCATTTACAGAATTATCAAATTTTAATTTATGACCTATTTCATGACACAACATTATTACATCATAATAAGTTCCAGATAATAATATTCTACTTTCTGTTGCATTTAAAACACAATTATTATCATTTTTATCCAAAGAACCAGTATCTATATAGTAACCCGAAACTAATCTTTCTAAAATGCTATCGAAATCGGTTTCCCTTCCATACATTTGATATACTTCTCTGGATATTTTCACTGCAGTTTCAAAATCTAATTTAGGTAAATTACTAATATATTCTAAATAATAATCTCCAAAAGATATTTTATTTAATTCTTTATGTTCATTAATCATATCAAATATATTGAGATCCAAAAAGTTTAGACTTGAAGAGTTTTTCAAAAATTCATTTATTTTCTCTAATAATTGTTCGCTCATTATTACCACCCTTATCTAATAACTTGAATTAATAATAGAATTAATGCTATAACAGCAATTGCTATCAATTCAAATTTTATATATTTCTTTTTATCATAATATAAATCTTTAATTTTATTTCTATTAACTAAATTATCAATATTTTTACCTATAATTACTTTGCTACTATTAATATAACTATGTTAGTCTGCTTTATATTTAGATGATTTTATAAAATTAAATAAGTCAGACATTTCAGAATTTGAAGTATCAATAGCAACTCGTATGTCAAAACTATTTTCATAAATCATTAAACTAATTGAATTTGAACAACTTTTATTATTTGTATTAATTGATTCGTTATACATATTTATACTCCTTTTTATTTAAGATAATTATCTAAAAGACACTCAGCATATCCTATATAAATATATTATAACATCTTTACTGTAAAAATTTATCAGTTTTAACAATTGCTTTACATTACAATTCCATATCATCATATCTTGATTTAGATTCATTATCCATTTCAGCAGATCTTTGTTTAGTTCCTAATATGCCTCTTATTTGTTCTTCATCTAGAATATTTTTACCATATAATTCATAAGCAACTGAATAATATTTATCTCGTTTTTCTTTATCTTCCCACATTTTATCAACAAAGAAATGATATAGTCTTTCTAGTTTATTCTTAAATATTTCAAATATTTCTTTTAATTTTATATTTCTTAATTCTAAAGCATCATTTGATTCTTGTAATATCTTTATTGTATCTTTACTTTCTGATAG
The DNA here is from genome assembly GCA_934101625.1 of uncultured Bacilli bacterium. Classification (GTDB taxonomy): domain Bacteria; phylum Bacillota_I; class Bacilli_A; order RF39; family UBA660; genus CAKOLN01. Next base: position 26,055 of record CAKORV010000012.1, read on the forward strand.
TTCATTAGATATATCTTTTAATGATACTGATAAATCTTGAATAGTTTTATAGTCATTATTTGTTTTAAAGTAAATACTTCGTTAATATATGCTTCTTTAATTCTTTCAAATTTAGGTCTATAATTACCTGTTTTAGCGCTTATTCCACGTTCTTCATATACATTGTATACTTCGTATCCTTTAAACTCACACATAGTCCTTAAACGCTTTTCTTGTTCTGGTAAACTAAATCCTTCTCTTGCATGATCTTCGGTACTTACACGAATATAAAGTCCTGCGATTTTCTTTTCTTCATTCATAACTTTATCACTTCTTTTTCTACGAAAAAAGAGGAGACAAAAGCATTGACAAGTAATACTCTTGACTCCTCTTATATTTCTATTATTAATTTTATTTAAATGAATTGTGTATTTGACCATAGATGTACCTCGCTTTCTAATAAAAGACGGATACTGCTTGTCATTTATTGGTTATTTATAATAATAGTTTTTATTTTAAAAGTCAAGACCTATGTTTGTTTTATATAATCTTCAAGTTCTGATAGTTTAATTTTTTTACCTAAATTATTAACATATATATCACTAGAATAATTAAATGCTAGATATAAATTGTTTTTAATATATACTCTATGTGGTTCAATATAAGTTAAATTAGTTTTATCAATTCTTCTAATACTACCATTTATTATTGTTGGAGTAATATTACAAAAATTACATATAACTCTTAACCTCGATTCTAAAGATTCTTCAATTTCAATTTCTTCTTTAATAATATTTACCATAGACAAATCCTTTCTATGATTTTTTTAACAACTAAAAAAATCAATCATTTCTGATTGATTCATACATAAAAGTTCGAATAGTTCGAACAGATTCGTCAATGGTGCCTGTGAAGAAGAAGTCGAATAACTTTTCTTACAAACATTAATAGGTAGTAATAACTTACTAACTGATTTAATTATACTACATTTTGATTAAAAATGATAAAAAA
>CAKORV010000013.1 GCA_934101625.1 uncultured Bacilli bacterium
GTTAATTTAACATCAACAGGTGGAAGTATACCAAGTAGTGTACAAGTAGGAAGAAATGGAATAGCAACAATAACACTAAAACCTAACGATGGTTATCAATTAGAAGGAACAACAACAGATTGTCCAAATGCAACAATAAGTGGGACATCATTAATAATTAGAAATGTATCACAGAATATGAATTGTACAGTAACGTTCTCTAAATCAGCATTTGACTATAATATTACAGCAAGTGGAGGAACAATAACTCCAAGTAGTGGATCAATTGGTTCAGGAAAAAACTTGAGTATTCAATTAACACCAGATTCAATACATAAAATCAAAGGTGTTACAACAACATGTTCAAATAGTACAATAACAGGAAATGTATTAACTATAAGTAATGTACATTCTGAATTAAATTGTTCAGTAACATTTCCAGATATATATTTATCAGGAAGTTTAGCACATAAACTAATGAATAACAATAGTGACATAAGAGAAAGAGAAACATATATGGAAGGACTTAATGAGAATACCAACGGTAGATTGTATAAAATCGGAAGTACTGATGAAGGACAATATACAGAAGATGTAGATGGAGATGGAATGGGAGAAGACTCATATTACTTTGCAGGAAACATGACTAAGAACTGGGTTAAATTTGGTGGATATTACTGGAGAGTAATACGTATAAATGAAGATGGAAGTGTAAGACTTTTATATTCAGGAACAACACCTAGTACAACATCAGCATACATTGGAACAGCTGCTTATAATACAACTAAAACAAGCTATATGTATGGTGGATATATGTATGGAACAAATACATCATTAGCTACACAAAGAAATAACACAACAAGTAGTAATGTAAAAAAGACTATTGATACATGGTATAAAAATAATTTATTATCAAGTTATGACAAATATATTAGTAAAACAGCAATATATTGTAATGAAAGGGCTGTTGGTAAAGATTCGGCAGTAGATAGTAATGGAGCAATTGCCTATCATTCAGCATGTAGAACACGTATGGATGAAGTTGATGGTAGACCTTCATATAGATGCGGAAATAAAAAGGATGGAACACTATATGAAACAACACAAGCTGTAGCAGATAAATTTAGTGCAAGTACTAGTGGTGGAGGTAATGGTAAATTAACATATCCAATTGCACTTATGACCGTTGATGAAATGGTATTCGCAGGTGCAGTATTTGGATCAGACGGTTATGATACACTTTGGACATACAATAATAGTAATAATGCTAGTATCACTGGTACAAGTAACTGGTGGACAATGAGTCCGAGTTGGTACAATCAAGGAATGTCATTAAATATTGTTTACGGTTCAAAAAATCCTGGTAAAGTTGTTTCAACAAATGTAACCTCTACAACAACTGTAGTAAGACCAGTAATAAGTTTAAAAGCATGTGTTAAATACTCTAGTGGAGATGGTACTAGTTCTAATCCTTATGAAGTAACAATTGATGATACTTGTGCAAGTGCTGCAAACTAATAAATAATACTGACCTATGATTGATTTCATAGGTCTTTTATATTATAATTAATATAGTAAAGGAAAGTAGATATTATGAATAAAAAAGGATTTACATTAGTAGAAATAATAGCTGTTATAGCATTAATTGCAGTAGTAATGATTATAATCGCACCTAATTTAATTAAAACACTTGGAGATAGTACAACTAAAGCAATGAAGATACAAGAGAAAGAAGTTGCCGAAGCAGGATTATTATACTTAGAAGACCACTGTAAAAACCCTATAGAAAACAAAAGATGTGACCTAGAGGATATACTAATTAATGAATCGGATTATACTTATAATGGATGGATAAAACTTGAAAAATTAATAAATGAAAAGTATATTGAACCGGTAGAAATAAGTGGAGTAGAATGTACTGGATATGTATATATTTCTCATAATAAATCGGGAGCTTGCCTTGTATGTGGGGATAAATACTCAACATTTGAAGATAACACTTGTGGACCGAGATAAAGAAAGGAAAAAGAAGTAATGAATAAAATGGGGAAAACTATATGTGTATTTAGTCCTAAAGGTGGAGTAGGTAAAACAGTACTTTCTTTAAATCTAGCTGGTATATGTGAATTATCTAAGAAAAAAGTACTCTTATTAGACTTAGACATACAATCTGGTAGTTTAGGAATGATAATAAATCAAGAAATAAATAAAACTATATATAATATAAGTGAAGACTTAAAAATTAATAAATACAAAAGTATTCTAGATTATACATATAAATATAGTGATTATATATATGTATTACCAAGTCTAATAGATCCTAGACAAAAAGTAACAATTGACTCAATAAAAAGAATAATAAATGATTCTAAATACTATTTTGATATAATTATAATAGATACATGTAGTAAATTAGATGAATATAATTTATTAATATTAGATAGTGTAGATGAAGTATTATTTGTAACTATAAATGACTTATTTACATTAAAAAATACTAGAAACATAATAACTATATTTAATGAATGTAATATAACAAATTATAAAGTATTATTAAATGCTTCTATTGATTTTAAAGTTCCATACTTTAGTTTATTAGATATCAAAAAAATAATTAATTCTAATATAGATTATCTAATTAGTAAAAATCTGTATTCTAAAGATATATCTAGTTATATATATGAATCTAAAATACCTATTTTAATGAAAAATGTATATAGTAAATGTCCTAAAGATATAAATACACTTAAATTAATAATAAATGATTTAGAAAGGATTAATACTTATGAAGAAAAGAATTAGTTTATTAGAAGAATTTGGTTATAATACAGATAAAAAGAATATTAATCCATCTAATTATGAAATAGTAAATGATAAAGATAAAGTATTAAAAATTAAAGATAATATAGTTAAAGAATTATATAAAAATAGTATATTTGATGAATATAGTGTAAATGAGTTTATTAAAGATACTGATATAAGTGAATTAGATAAAGAATATTTAAAAGAATTAGTATATAACGATATATATGGAAGTGGACCTTTATTAAGTTTATTTAATGATAAAAATATTAATGATATTATGATTAATGGATGTAATGATGTTTATATAGGAATAGATGGACAAACTATTAAAGAAGAGAATATTAAATTTATAGATGATGACCATTTAATTAGAATAATAAATAATTTAATAAAATATTCTAATAAAGAATTAAATAGTGCTACTCCAATGATTAATTGTAGATTAAAAGATGGTTCAAAACTTAGCGCGGTTATTAAACCAATAAGTGTTAAAGGTCCAGTAGTAGTAATAAAAAAGCCAATGAATGATTTAGTTACTATTGATAATTTAATAGGAAGTGGAGAATTAACTCCATATATGGCAAGATTTTTAGAAGCATGTGTAATTGGTAAATTAAACATAATAGTGACAGGTACAAGTGGAAGTGGTAAAACAACTTTACTAAACGTATTATCTAGTTTTATAACAGATTATGAAAGAATTATTACAATAGAAGATGTATCAGAATTAAAGTTAAGTCAAAGTAATGTAATCTCATTAGAAAAAGTTAATTATGACAATATTAATAATTTAGATTTAATAAACATAGGATACAATATGAATCCAGATAGATTAATAATAGGAGAAATAGAAGGAAAAGAATCATCAACTATTTTAGATATTATTAGTAGTGGTATTAATGGTATACTTATGTCTATAAATAGTCAAGATTCAGTAAAATGTTTATATAATTTAAGAAAATATATATCATTAGAAAGAACAGATTATTCTTTAGATAAAATAGATAGAGATATACTTAATTCAATAGATATAGTTATTTCTTTAGATAAGTTAAGTAATGGAAGAAGAAAGATAACTAGTATTAGTGAATTAACAATTAATAAAGATAAGTTAATGCTTAAAGATATATTTGTATTTAAAAATAGTGAAAAAGATTTAAATGGTTCATTTATTAGATATGATTTTTATCCAGATGTTGTTAAAAAACTAAAGTCAAGAGGAATCACTGATATAGATTATATTTTTAGTAATATAGGTGATAATAATGAATAGTTTATTATTTGGCATAGGATTTATTTGCCTACTAGCCGTTATTTTATTTAGTTTATACTTTATCAAAGTTAAAAGAAGCATGAACTTAAATAATAAATTTGAAAAATATACAATTAGAAAGAAATGATTAAGGACTAAATGTCCTTATTTATTTTGCTATAAATATGATAAAATTTGATTATAACTCCCAAAAAGTCTATAAATTATTGATTTTTTTGGAGTTATAGTGTGTGTAGTATATGAGAAAAAGAAAATAAGTAAAAATTTTTAAAGAAATTGGTTTATCAGATGAACTTGGTTCTGAAATAAGAAATATGGTTAAATATACAAAATTATATTCAGGTGGCATACCAAGTCTAAAGGAAGGTGACATATTTAAAACAACTATTCCATTAACAAAATTAAATTCTAAAAATAATTTGTCGATAAGCTCCGATAAAACGCCGATAAAATTCCGATAAAAGATTAGAAACGCTTGTAAAATCGCAGGTGTTAAAAAATAATTTGCCGATAAACGCCGATAAAACGCCGATAAAATGCCGATAAATCTTACAAATAATGAAAAAATAGAAAAAATAATTCTTAAATATCTTCAAAAAAATGAATACATTACAAATACTATGATAAAGGAAATGTTTAATATAAAGGATACAAAATCAAAAATAATATTAAGAAAATTAACAGAAGAAAATAAAATCATAGCATTCGGTTCAAATAAAAACAGAAATTATAAAATTAATAAACAATAAAAAGATTGATAAAATACTAAAAATGTGGTATATTAAATACCAGAGAAAGAACTATTATTAACTAATATTTATAATTATATTTTAAAATAATTGTTTTTTGTTGGTTTTAATTTATATTAAAACTATTATAAAGGAGGAAAATTTATGAGTAAAATAAATGTTTTTGGTCTTGGAGGACTAAATGAAAATGGTAAAAATTTATATATAGTAGAAGTAAATGATAGGATTATTGTTTTTGACTGTGGTCTTAAATATGCTTCTGAAAAAATGTATGGAGTAGATTATGTTATACCTGATTTTCAATATTTAATAGAAAATAAAGATAGAATAGTGGGTATATTTATTAGTCATGCTCATTATGAAAATATAGGTAGTTTAGATGACTTAATTTCTAAAATACCTGATGTAAATGTTTATGCAACATATTATGCAAGTAAAGTATTAGAAATAGAAGCTGAAACAGATGGTGTAAATATAAAGAATTTACATGTTATTAAACCACATAAGAAAATTGATTTTGGAGATTTCAGTATATTTCCATTTAGCGTAACACATTCAGTTCCTGAAACTGTGGGATATTCAGTAAATACAAAAGATGGTTCGATTGTTTATATGGCTGACTTTGTAATAGATAGTACAATGAATGGTAAATATGATATGGATTTAGGAAAACTTGCTTATATTGGTAAACAAGGAGTAACATTACTTATGTGTGAAAGTATGTTTTCAGAAAAAGAAGGATTTACTAGTCCTAGTCACAAACTTGATAAATATTTTCACGATGTGGTTACTAAAAGTGAAGGAAGAATAATATTTAACTTATTACCACTACATATATTAACTATGCAAAATATATTTGATGCATTAAAGGGCAGTAGAAGAAAAGTTGTAATAATGGGTAAACATTTACAAACTATAGTTAAAATGGCTATTAGTGAAGGATACTTAAAAGTTGAAGATAATATTATAGGAGATTTATCTAATTTAAAAGAAAACAATTCAGTAGTGTTTGTAAGTAATGAAAGAGAAACACCTTACTATAATTTATCTAGAATTGTTAATGGGTATGATAAATATGTAACATTAGAAAGTACTGATTCAGTATGTTTTGCTGATCCTAGTTATGATGCGATAGAATTAACTGCAGTAAAACTTAAAAACGAAATAGCTATGAAAGGTGCAAGAATATGGGATGTACCAAAAGGAAAAAGTGTAAGACTTCATGCATCTAGTCAAGACTTAATGTTAATGGTAAAACTATTTAATCCTAAATACTATATGCCTATCAAAGGTGAATATAGATATCAAGTAAGAAATGCAGATTTAGCAACTCATGTTGGAGTACCAGCAAGTAACATATTACTTAAAGAAAATGGAGATGTAGTAACTTTAATAGATGGAGAATTAAAAGATGAATTTAAACATATTAAAGTTGGAGATGCTTTAATAGATGGTAAAAGTAGTAATGATGTTGGAGAATTAGTTCTTAAAGACAGAGAAATGCTTGGAAATAATGGACTAGTTTTAGTAAGTACTACAGTAAATAAAAAAACAAAAGAAATAATAAATGGCCCAGAAGTATTAACAAGAGGATTCATGTATGCAAAAGAAAATCAAGATGTAATAGAAGAAATAAAAAATAAAACTAAAGAAATTATAAAAGATAATATTCATGGTAAATTTGCAGACTATGTAAAAATTAGAAGTGATGTTAGAGAAGAAGTTGGAAATTACTTATATAAATTAACTGAAAGTAGACCAGTGATTTTAACAGTTATACAAGAATTATAGGAGGATTTATGATATATTTAGACTACAGTGCAACTACTCCAGTACTAGAAAGTGTACTAGATAGTTATATAAAAGTAACAAGAGATTTTATAGGAAATGCTAATTCAATACATACTTTAGGTGTTAAATCTAAAGAATTAATGATGAAGGCTACTAAACAAATAAGTGAATGTTTAAATTGTTCATTTAGAGAAATTATATATACTAGTGGGGCTTCTGAAAGTAATAGTACAGCTATTCTTGGAGTAGCAAGAAAATATAGTAATCGTGGTAAACATATAATAACTAGTAAACTTGAACATAAAAGTGTATTAGAAACAATGAGTTACTTAGAAAGTATTGGTTATGAAATTAGCTATTGTCCATTAAATAAAGATGGTAGTCTAAATATGAATGAATTAGAAAAGTTAATTAGAGAAGATACTATATTAGTTAGTTTTTGTTCAGTTAATAGTGAAATTGGAATGCGTACATCTTTAAAAACTATAAGACAAATACTAAATAAAAAAAACAAATTAACAATATTTCATTCTGATATGACACAAGCACTAGGTAAAATTAAAATTGATTTAAGTGATGTCGACCTAGCAAGTTTTAGTAGTCATAAAATATATAGTCCAAAAGGAGTAGGAATTCTTTACAAAAAAGAGAATGTTGATACAACACCATTAATATGGGGATTAACCGATAATTGTCCATATCGTGGTGGTACACCGGCACTTCCTTTGATAGTTAGCTTTGCTAAGGGAATAAGAATTGCTACTGAAGGATTAGAAGAAAATATTAATGTAGTAGATAGACTAAACAAAAAATTAGTTGAAGGGTTAAGTGACTTAAACTTACATATTAATTCTAATAATCAATGTATTCCACAAATATTTAATTTGAGTTTAATTAAAATTAAAAGTGAGACATTTGTAAGAGCATTAGAAAAAGATAATATATTTATAAGTACTACAACTGCATGTAGTAGTTTAGAACCAAGTACATTACTTAGAGAATTAACTGATGATAAAAGTATTAATACAACTAGTATAAGAATAAGTATTAGTCCATATACAACTAGTGATGAAATTGATAAATTCTTAGTATCATTTCATAAAACTTATAATAGTTTGTTATTGAAGGAGTAAACATGGAAAAAATATTAATGATTAAATATGCAGAACTAACTACAAAAAAAGATAATAGAAACTTCTTTATTAATACTTTAGAAAAAAATATTAAGTCATCTTTAAGTGACTTAAATATAGAAATAATAAAAGATTATTATAGAATGTTTATAATAAGTAATGATTATGAAGAGACTATTAAAAGATTAAAGAATATTTATGGTATTTATGAAATAGTGCCTTGTATAAAAGATACAGATACTTCATTAGAAAATATATGTGAGTTAGCCAAATCTTTGATTAAAGAAGACACTACATTTAAAGTAGTAACAAATAGAAGTGATAAAAGTTATCCTATTCCAAGTATGGAATTAAGTAGAAAAGTTGGAGCATACTTACTAAAAAATGTAAATAATTTAAGTGTTGATGTTCATAATCCAAAAGTATTTATAAATATAGAATTAAGAAAAGAAGGAGTTTATATTTATACTGAAGGATTCAAAGGTATGGGAGGATATCCTACTGGAACACTTGGTAAAGCCTTATTAATGTTAAGTGGTGGAATAGATAGTATAGTTGCAGGATATCTTACAATGAAAAGGGGAGTAAAGTTAGACTTTATTTACTTTGAGAGTTTACCACATACTAGTTTAGAAGCAAGAGAAAAGGTTATTAATCTTGCTAAGATATTAAAAAAGTTTGGTAATACAGGTAAACTATATGTTATACCATTTACTGAAATTCAAGAGAGCATATATAAAGAATTAGATCCAACTTATATGATTACTATAATGAGAAGAATGATGTATCGTATAGCGGAAAGAGTAGCTAAATATACTAATTCAAATGCTATTATAAATGGAGAGAGTATAGGACAAGTAGCAAGTCAAACATTAACAAGTATAAAAGTAGTTAATGATGTTACTAATTATCCTATAATTAGACCACTTGCATCATTTGATAAATTAGAAATAATAGAAATAGCAAAGAAAATAGGTAGTTATGATATAAGTATACTACCTTATGAAGATTGTTGTACAATATTTGTACCACCTCATCCTGTTATTAATCCTAATTTAGATTACGCAAGAGAATTAGAAAGTAAGTTAGATATGAATATGATAAATAATGCTTTACATAATATACTTACAATTAAATTAAATGATGAAGTAAAAGAAGATGATTATCTATAAAAAATACAGTTCGATTTGAACTGTATTTTAAATTGCTCTCATTTTATCTTTATCTTTAAAAGGATCCTTTTTATCTATTTTATCTGTAAATAATATTCCATCTAAATGATCTATTTCATGTTGAAATGCAACAGCAAACTCTTCACGAACTCTTTCTTCTTTATAATTACCTGAAACATCATAAAATCCAACAGTAACCCTAGCATGTCTTGGTACAATACCTTCTACTTCACGATTAACACTTAAGCATCCTTCTCCTTCTTCAACATAAACTAATTCTTTAGAATAAGATAGAATCTTAGGATTAATTACAGTATATTCTATAAAATCTCCTTCTTCAGTTTTGTATGAAATAATAAATATTCTCTTAAGTTCTCCTAACTGTGGAAAAGCAAGTCCCATACCAGGTCTTAAATCTAACTCTTCAGCTTTTTCTTCATCTTGACTTAATCTTAAATATTCATAAGCTTCATCTATAAGTTTTAAATCATTATCAGTTAAAGGAAATGTAGCTTCCTTACTAACTTTATGTAAAATTTTATTTTTTTCATCTAATATATCTGTTGTTTTAAGCATATAATTCACCCCTTAAACGTGAATATTGTACTAAAAAAAACACAAAAAATCAATAGAATACATTAAATTCCACATAAATATAAAAGAGAAAGACACGCTTTCTCTTTTACTAGTTATTATTATAGTTTAGGAACCCTGCACCAAATACAACTACAAGTAAGATAAATAAAACTAATATAATTGCCGCACCATATCCATATCCATTACCATAACCATAATTACCATATCCATAACTAGGACAACATTGATTCATTCCATAATTATTTCCATATCCACCACTATATCCATAATAATACATAAATTACCCTCCTTTATATCTATAATAATTTATGACTAACTTTACTTTTTGACATTATTAATACCTAAAAAATATTTAATTATTCAAAATATTGTGTTATCATATTAATAGATAGAATATGAAAAAAATAAGGATATTTAGTAAAATTGATAAACCTTTACTAATAATGAGTATATTATATAGTATAATTGGTCTTATAATGGTGCTTTCTGCTTCAAGCGTAAGTGCTGTTTTAAAGTATGATTTAAGTACTTATTATTTCTTTACAAGACAATTTATCTTTGTAGTTATAAGTTATCTTATAGGATTTATCTTTGTACTTAATATACCAATAAAAAAATATAAAAAATTTCTACCAATATTTTTAATTGGATTACTTTTAGTACTAATATACTTAATAGTATATGGAGATATGGTAAATGAAGCAAAATCTTGGATAGACTTAGGATTCTTTAGTTTACAACCTAGTGAATTTGCTAAAACGATATTAATAATATACATGGGAATATTTTATGGAGAAATGAATAAAAAAAATAGTAAATTTTCAGTATTCATACCTCTTGCTTACTCAGTAATTGTATTTTTTCTAATTGCATTACAACCAGATTTAGGTACTGCTTTAATAATCGCAGGTATAGTTTTTTTAACATTCTTAAGTATACCTTTTGAAGGTAATCAATTAATAAAAACAATAAAAATAATATCAGGCACACTGGCAGTAGTAGGCTTAGTATTTATAGTTACAGGTTCTAACTTTCTAACTGATATGCAAAAGAGTAGATTAACTTTTAAAAATCCATGTACAAGATATACTGAAGAAACTGGTTATCAAGTATGTAATGGTTTTATAGCAATAAATAATGGTGGACTTTTTGGAAAAGGATTAGGTAATTCTACTCAAAAATATTTATATTTACCAGAAGCACATACAGACTTTATATTTCCAATAATGGTTGAAGAATTAGGCTTACTATTTAGTATAGCATTTATATTAGGATATTTAATTATACTTTATAGAATTGTAAAAATAGCTAAACAAAGTACTAACCTAAGAAATTCAATTATATGTTATGGAATAGCAATATATATATTATTACACTTAATAGTTAATTTCTGTGGAATACTTGCATTAATACCTTTAACAGGTGTACCAGTTCCATTCTTGAGTTATGGTGGATCATTCACTATGAACCTAATATTATGTATATTCATAGTCGAAAGAATATGTATAGAAGATAAAATAACTAAAAACAAAATAGAAATATCTAAATTATAAAAAGTCCGAATGTGACCGAATAATATTGAAAAAAATTAAGTGTTTTGATAGAATTAATTAATAAATGGAGGTAAATTATGTTTGATATAAGTGAATTAAATAATGATACAAAAGAAAAGTTAGATATTGATTTAACAATAGATTTTCCAGAAGATAAATTAAATGGAACAGAAATAAAAAAATTAGAAAACATTAAAGTAAAAGGTAGCATTACTAGAATAGAAAATAGTGTATATCATTTAACTATACATATAACTGGTAAAATGGGATTATTATGTGCTAGAAGTTTAGAAAATGTTGATTATCCTTTAGACATAATTGTTGATAAAAATATAGGAGAAGTAGAAAATGATGAAGAAATTCAAGTAATTTATCAAAATTCTCTTGATATTTTTGCAATTGTGTGGGAAAATATAGTACTGGAAGTTCCCCTTCGTGTTGTAAAAGAAGATGCAAGTTTTATAAGTGAAGGAAATGGATGGAGCTTAACAGATGAAGATGAATTAAAAGAAACTAATTCACCTTTCAGTGAATTAAAAAGTATGTTAGATATGGAGGGAAAATAAATGAAATTAGAATTACAATTATTTGCAGTACCTGCAAGACGTGTAAGTAAAACAGCTAAAAGAGCTCGTAGAACACACTTAAAGAAAGAGGCTCCTACTGTTACAACTTGCAAAAATTGTGGCGCTACACTAGCACCTCATCGTGCTTGTACTAAATGTGGTAGTTACAAAGGTAAAGAAGTAATTAAAGTTAACAAAGAAGAAAAGTAGTTTTTCTTCTTTTAATTTGACAATTTTTTTAAAAACATAAATATATAATAAAATTGGTGATAAAAATGAATTATAAAAAAATAATAATACCAATAATATTATCTTTATGTTTTTTCTTATTAATATATAAAAACTATAAAAATAAAAAAGTAGAATATAAAGAAATATATATATTACAAGTAGGTGCCTACAAAAGTTATGATAATGTAATTAATAAAACAAAGTATTTAGATAATTATATTATATATAAAGAAAATGATTTATATAAAATATTCTTAGGAGTATCTTTAAATAACAATACATATAATAAATTAGAAAATTTTTATAATGAAGATAGTACATTTAAAAAAGTAATTAAAATTAGTAATGAAGAATATATAAATAATTTAAAAAAATATGATACACTTATAAATGAAACTAATGATAAAGAATTACTTAATACTATAATAAAAAAGGAGTTAAGAGAGTTAGAAATTATATTGAAATGATTTTGATTTTATGATACTATTACTATAGATAGAAGGTAGATAAATATGTCAAAAGAAAAGAAATATGTTTTATATGGATTAATAGTAATATTAATCGCAGCATTAGGTACAACCCTAGCATACTTTGTTGCTAATATAGTAGGAGATAGAAAACCTATTAGTGTTAATGCAACAAACTTAAAAATAACTTTTAATAAAGGAGATGATGGATCTATTGAAGCAACTGATATAGAACCAGGTTCTCTAGATATTACAAAAACATTTAGTATAACTAATGAAACAGATACAGATTATAGTTATAACTTAATATTTAAAGATTATATTAATACTTTTAAAACAACAGGATTCTTAGTATATAAAGTTACTAGTACAGATGGTGGATATAACATGACTGATTTTGCAGATATGCCTAAATTATATAACACTGGTAAAACAGTAATAAAATATAGTATCAATCTTCCAGCAAATAGTACTCACAACTATACAATACAAATAAAATATTTATCAAGTGATACTGTTGACCAATCAGATGATATGGAAAAAGAAGTAAGTGGTAAAATATATGCTGAAGAAGGAACTAATTTATATTTCACAGATGCAATACTAAAGGATAATCCAACAATAAGTGAAAGAACAGACTTCAGTGTAACAAACGTTGCAAACACCACAGGAACAATATACAAAACAAATAAAACAGAAGATGGAAGTGATGTATATTATTATTCAGGAAATACAACAAATAACTGGGTAAAGTTTGGAGGATTCTACTGGAGAATAATAAGAACAAATGAAGATGGAAGTGTAAGACTTTTATATTCAGGAACAAGTCATGATACAACAACTGGCTATATAGGAACATCAGAATTTAATACTTCATCTAGTGTTGAACCGATGTATGCGGGATATATGTATGGAACAAGTGGCTCTTTAGATAGTAATAGAACTAATACAAATGATAGTACAATAAAAATATATATAGATACATGGTATGAAAATAATTTATTAATTAACTATGACAAATATATAAGTAAAACTGCAATATATTGTAATGATAGAAGTGTCCCTGACAGTAATTATTCAATGTCAAGTGAATTTGAATATGGTGCAAGTAAAAGATTAGCTATAAATCATACACCAACATATAAATGTGGTGGTAATGGTACCGATGGATTATTTGAAAGTACTCAGGCTATTGCAGATAAATTCAGTGCAAGTACAACAGGTGGAGGAAACGGAAAATTAAAGTATCCAATAGCATTAATGACGCCAGATGAAATATCATTTGCTGGTGGAGTAAGTACAATAGATCTTTCAAGCCCATATACCTGGTACTACACAAATAGCATAAATAGTGCTATTGTAGATAAAAACTGGTGGTTACTTTCTCCACTAACCTTTTCGCCTACCGTTTCAAATTCAAAAACATATATTTCAATAGTTGGTAGTGGTTCCAATACTCTTTCACCTCTTGGGGGCATTTTTACAAATCCGGCGAGTAATGTTTTGAGGGTACGCCCTGCAATCTCATTATCATCATGTGTTAAAGTCACAGGTACTGGAACCCCAGAGAATCCATACGAAATAGATGAGTCTAGTTGCAGTTAAAAAAAGATATCTAATCACTTTTGATTAGATATTTTTATTCTATTAATTCCTATCGCACTTATTATTAAACCACCAGTAATATAAACTGCCTTTGTAATCATCTTACCAGCAATAATTCCACCTCTAAGTGAAGACTCAATAATTGCATTATAAGCATCCCCTCCAACATATTTAGTAATTGTATAAAATGAAAATTCTTTGTCAGGAATTTTAGTTGCAATACCTGCTATAAGAAGAATAATAC
Source organism: uncultured Bacilli bacterium (assembly GCA_934101625.1). Lineage (GTDB taxonomy): Bacteria > Bacillota_I > Bacilli_A > RF39 > UBA660 > CAKOLN01. Next base: position 14,166 of record CAKORV010000013.1, read on the forward strand.
CAACTACAATAAGTATAATTGAAATTACATCTAAATTATTAAAAATATTATTTAACTCAACATTCTTCTTAGTAACTTCTTCTTCCTTTAATTTCATTCCACAGTTTTCACAATATAAATCAATATCTTTAACCTTTTCTCCACAATTAGGACATTTTTTACTAGCTTGTCTAGCCATAATATTTAACCTCTCTTTCTAAATACATTTTAACATTTATCTATTAAAAAATAAATATTTATGATAGAATTAAATTGTTGGTGAGAAAAATGGATTTAAAATTTAAAGTATTAAAGAAAAGTAATAAAAATATGGCTAGATTAGGTGAATTTGAAACTAAATGGGGAATTAGTAAAACTCCAATGTTTATGCCAGTTGGTACACTTGCGAATGTTAAGTTATTAACACCCGAAGAATTAAGAGATGCACATGCTAATGTTGTTTTATCTAATACATATCATCTATGGCTAAGACCTGGTGAAGATATAGTTAATGAAGCCGGTGGTTTACATTCATTTATGAACTACAAAACAGGCCCAATGCTAACTGATAGTGGTGGATTTCAAGTATTTAGTCTTGCTAAGAAAAAAGACATTAAAGAAGAAGGAGTACATTTTAAAAGTCATATAGATGGTTCTAATTTATTCTTAAGTCCCGAAAAAAGCATAGAAATACAAAATAAATTAGGTGCAGACATCATTATGAGTTTTGATGAATGTCCACCATATCCAGCAACTCATGAATATATGAAAAATAGCATAGAAAGAACTCTTAGATGGGCTAAAAGAGGTAAAGAAGTACATAGTAATCCTGAACAAGCTTTATTTGGAATAGTACAAGGTGGAGAATATGAGGATTTAAGACGAGAAAGTGCATTAAAAACAGTTGAAATTGGATTTGATGGTTATAGCATTGGTGGTGCTGCAGTAGGAGAAACTAAAGAAACTCAATATAAAGAAGTGGAATATGCTACTAAATATTTACCAGAAGACAAAGTAAGATACTTAATGGGAGTAGGAGATCCAATAGATCTAATAGAAGGTGTTATGAGAGGTGTAGACATATTTGATTGTGTAGCCCCAACTCGTATCGCAAGACATGGAAATGCTTATACAAGAAATGGTAAAATTAACTTGAGAAATCAAAAATATAAAAGAGACTTTACACCTATAGAAAGTGAATGTGATTGTTACACATGTAAAAACTTTACTAAAGCTTACATAAGACACTTAATAATCTCAGATGAAATGTTAGGCGGAAGACTACTTTCAATACACAACATAAGATTTTTAACAAAGTTAATGGAAGACATAAGAAATAACATAGAAACAGACACATTAGAAGAATTTAGAGATGATTTCTATAATAAATATTATAATAAGTAGGAGAAAAGAATGAATAAAAAGAGATTGTGTTTAATAATTACATTAACAAGTATAACTTTAATGATAGTACTAAGTGTATCATTCAAAATTATGGATGATGCTGATTCTAAAAGTGAAAAATATCTAAAAAAGAATTTAGTAAGTTTAGTAGAAAAATGTATTAAAGAAGAAAATTGTGAAAAAAAACCTATTACATTAAATGAACTTAATAGTAAAGGTTATTTAAATAATGAAATATTAAATGAATTAAAAAGTTATAGTTTAGATACTATTGTAGGTTATCCTACTAGAGATGTAATTTTAATAAAAAAGTAAACGAGTCAAATAAACTCGTTTATTTTTTTAAATTAATACCGAACATGCCACCCAAAGTAGAAGATAAAAGTAACACTAAGAAATAAATTAAAGATTTAACTTCAGGAAAACTTCTAAATACTAAAGCTAATATTAAAATTAATATTATATTAAATACTCCGATTATTAAACCACTAAGATATCCTTTCTTTTCACTTCTCATACCTATTCTAAACCCACTGAGCATAAATAAACAAATAATATAAATAAAACTAATAAGAGAAATAATTTTATAACTTAAAACATTAAAGTGTGCCAGTGTAGTAATAATTAAAAGATAAACTAGAAGTGATAATAAAAAATAAGCAAGATTAACTAAAATATTTTTATATCTATTCATAAATCCCCCTAATTAAATATATTTTATGTTTAAAAATTTATGATTAAATACATAATAAGTATAGGTGATACAATGCATTTAGGAACAGTTTTATTTAGAACAGTATTCTTCTATATATTTATCTTAGTAATTTATAGATTAATGGGTAAAAGAGAAATAGGACAATTATCTATACAAGACTTAGTAGTAAGTATTTTAATAGCTGAAATGGTAGCTATAAGTATAGAAAACTTTAAAGATTCATTATGGATGACTATATTGCCAATACTATTATTAGTTATTTTGGAAATAGGTGCTGCTTACATATCAATGAAATGTAATAGATTTAGAACTATTATTGAAGGAAAACCAGTGTTAATCATTAATAAAGGTATAATAAATTATAAAGAAATGGTTAAACAAAGATATACATTAGATGATTTACTTTTAGAATTAAGAACTAATGGAATAAAAAATCTAGAAGAAGTAGAATATGCAGTATTAGAAAATAATGGTAAGCTAAACATATTTAAATATAATTTTCTTAAAATAAAAAGTGAAAATCCATTCCCATTAATTATAGATGGTAAAATAGAAAAGAGTACTTTAAAATATATTAATAAAGATGTTAAATGGTTAGAAGAATTAATTAAAAATGAAAATGCTAATATTAGTGAAGTATTCTATGCATTTTATAAAAATAATCGAGCTTATATAATTAAAAAGAGTGATGTTAAACAAAAGAGTTAATATTCTAAAGCACCTTTTAAAAACTTATAATCCATAAATGAACTTATTATTAAATTAACTATTATAGATATAATAAGACCATAAATACCTATTTTAAATATAGATAAAACTCCAATTAAAATTAACTTAATAATACTACTAATAATTGTAGTAAACATTGCTTCTTTACTTCTATCTATTGCTTGAAGTGCATTATTAATAGGTGTATTTATAAAATAAAGTAAGAAGAAAGGTGCTAGTATTCTTATGTAATTACTACCTAATGTAGTATTATAAATTAACTTTAAGAAATATTCTGGTATACAAAATATTAAACTAGTAGAAACTAATCCTATTAAAAGAGATAAACTAACTATTTGTTTAACTCTTTTTTTACACATATCATATTCTTTAATAGAATAATATTTAGATAATTCTGGTATTAAAGATGTACTTATACTCATAGTAAAAAATTGAGGTAATAATAATAGTGATAAACTATATCCATTAAGTATTCCATATTCCCTTATTATAAATTTAGATGAATAGCCAACACTAGTTAAAACACTTGTTAATATAATAGGTTCTAAAAAATGAGCAATACATCCAATGATTTTACTACTTGTCATAGGAATACTTATACCTAATATTTCTTTTACTTCATTTTTTTGTAATTTAATATCTTCACGACTTATACTAACTCCTTTAGGTAAACCAAGTAACATAACAACTATACTAGATAATTCACTTAGCATATTAACTAAAATTATAACTGATACTGTAAGTACTAAACTTTTATTTAAACATATAGGAATTAACCAAAGTAAAATAGCTATTCTAACTATTTGTTCAACTATATTTGATAATATATATATACCCATTCTTTGTTTACCCCAATAATACCCTTTAATAATACTAGACATACCAATAAAAGGTAAAACAAATCCAATGGAAAGCAAAGGAAAATAAAGTCTTGGTTCATGTAAAAATCTATTTGATAAAGGATATGCAATTAAGAAGATTATAATGAATGTTAATATATTAAGTAATAGTGATATTGGAATAATAGAAAATATTGCTTTTTTACTACTTCTATTAGGAATACTTACTATTTTACTAATTGCTGTTGGAAAACTAAATGTGGCTATAGTAATAAATAAACCAAAAGTAGGAGTGATTAATGAATAAAGTTCAACGCCTTCAATACCTATCATTCTAGTAACAATAATTTTTAAAATAAAACCTAAAAATTTGGAGAAAAACCCTCCGGTTAATAAAATAACTGTGCCTATTACAAATTTGTTATTTAAATATTTCTTTATCATAATAAAATTTATGATTTATTTCTTTTCTTTATGAGTGAATTGTAGTATAATACTTCTACACAAGGAGGGATAACATGTTAGATTATAGTGATAAGGAAAATAGAATTATATTTATAACAAATTATAAAGTAGAAAATGGATTAATACATATTGAATATGCAAATGGAGTAAACAGCATAGTTCCTGACACTGAAAAAAATAGAATGATTATTGATCAAAAAATGAAATCACAAGTAGAAGAAGCTTTAAATAAATATGATTTAAAAGCATTAAGTTTAGTATTTGGTGTTTCTATTTTTGTAGTTATTATAGTATTAAATTTAATGAGTAAACAAAACTTAATAAGTAATAATCAATTATATACCATTGAAGGAGTATTAGGAATATCAGGTATATACGCAATTACAGATTATCTAGTAAAATCAAAAAAATCAAAAGAATTAAAAAAATTAAAATATTTTATAGAAAACAGAGATAAATTAAATGAAAGTATAAAAAAAGAAAATATAAGTATTGGTTTAAATACAAAAAAACAAGCTTATATAGAAAGTAAAGAAGGCGAAGTATTTGATTTCAGTTCTATAGATAAATTCAGTTATAAAGATATTCAAAATATTGATGAAAATATAAAAAGAGAAGAAGCACTAAATTTTGATTATAGCACTTTAAAAAAATCAATATAGCCATAAAAAGATGATTTTATTTCAAATCATCCTTTTATTTTGTCTTTTTTATATCATCAATAGTAACTTTTGAATCATGTGGAATAGGTTTCCATTCAACCTTCATAAATAATGCAGCATAAGTACTATATCTACCTATAATATCAAATGTAGGCCAAGTAAGTGTATATAACACTTTTTTATAAAATGGAATAGGCTTAATATTTTTATGTTCAACTATAAATAAATATATAGCCACCCACATATTTTTAAAATACATTGCTATTCTATAAAGTATTCTAAACCAAATATTTAATAACATACCAACTAAGAATGCATTTATACCTGGATTAACAACTATTTTAATGCTAAATAATTTTCTTAAAGCAACTGCTAAATAATTACCACCAGCAAATAAATTAGTTGAAACTCCAATATTATATGAATAACATGCTCCCATAAATACAATTACCAATAACCATCTTGCAAGATTAAACACTACAAAAGGAGTTAATTGTAATAACGTATCATATGATGCAAATCTATGCCTAATATTCTCTATAATATTTAATATCAAATCTTTAAATGATTTATTCTTCTTTTTCTTGTTTACAGACACTTCTCCCCATTTAGTTCTAACATACCATTTACCTAAGAAAATATTAATAAATAGGTAAGGACCAGATTCTACAAAAGCTTGCAAATGACCTTTACTCCATCTAGTTCTCTGTCTTAAAGCAACTTTTAAACTAGTAGGTTGTTCATCATAAAACATCGCAGCATCATTATAAGTAATTTGATATCCTTGTGCTACTGCATCAGCAGTTAAAGCTCTATCTTCAGTTAAACTTGTATAATGCCAACCATTTTTAACTATTTCATTAGTAAATAAGAAACCTGTTCCCTGAATATTAGTAGCTAATCTTAAAACACTTCTAGCACGATGATTAGCTCTTATTGATCTAATCCAATGTAATGCATAGGTTGAACTTATCCAGTTTTCATCAAAATTCTTAGTATTTCTATAAGAAGTAATTATTTTACATCCTTCATCAAATGCATCATTCATTCTACTAATGTAATCTGTATTTAGTAAATTATCAGCATCAAATATAAAATAACCTTCAAAACTCATTCTTCCATAATCTTCTTCAATCTTATCAAGTAAAAACTCTAATGCAAAACCTTTAGTTCTATGCTCAGTATCAAATCTTTCATAACATACTGCACCATGTTTTCTAGCAATTTCAGCTGTATTATCTGTACAATTATCTGCTACTACGAATGTAGTAATCAAATCACTCGGATAATCTTGCTTATTAATACTATCAAGTAAATTACCTATAACATTTTTTTCATTCCTTGCAGCAATTAAAATAGCATATTTATGTTTCTTCTTAGCAGGTTTAAATTTCCTAGTAAAAAATAATCCTATAATATAATAAGCAGTTTTATAAATAAACATTATACTTAATACACTACCAATAATATTATAAATCTCTTTCCATTTAGTATAGTGATTACCTATACTTTGAATAATATTTAAAATTAACATACTTCCTCCTCAAATCTTAGTGACATTATATCACACAAATATTTAAAAAGATAGTATATACATTTTCTTTACAATAAAATAAACATATTTGGTTAAAAGTGTGGTATACTTTTAATAGAAATAAAAAATGGAGGCATATCAAATGAAAGTTATTATAACTGCTGGTGGTACAGGTGGACATATTTATCCTGCTTTAGGAGTTTATGATAAGCTGATGAGTGAAAAAGGTAATGAAGTTTTATATATTGGAACAACAAGCAGAATGGAAAGTGAAATAGTACCTAAACTTGGAATTAAATATGAAGGAATAGAAATTTATGGATTAAGTAAAACCAACATTTTAAGAGATATAAAAAACATAGGATGTATAATAAATTCTTATAAAAAATGTAAAAAAATAATGAAAGAATTTAAACCAGACTTTGTCTTAGGATTTGGTGGTTATGTTACTTACCCAGTGATATTGGCAGCTCACAAACTCGGAATAAAAACCGGATTACATGAGCAAAATCAAATTCCTGGAAAATCTAATAAAATTTTAAGTAAATATGCAGATGTAACTTTTACTTCTCTTGAAGGTTCAAATAAATATTTTAAAAATAAAGTAATATTAAGTGGAAATCCATGTGGAGAAAAAGCATTAAATATAAAACCACATGATAAAACAAAGTTAGGTTTTTCTAATAATAAAAAACTAATAATAATAGTTATGGGAAGTTTAGGTAGTGAATCGGTAAATGAAAAAATGAAAGATTTCTTGAAAAAATATTCTAGTGAAACGAATGAAATATTATATATTACAGGTAAGGCTAATTATGATAGTTTTAAAGATATAAAAGTAAATAATTGTATTAAAATAGTGCCTTATTATGAAGACTTAAGTGGATTAATCAAGGTATGTGATTTAGTTATATCAAGAGCTGGTGCATCTACAATAAGTGAATTGCTAAGTTTAAATATTCCATCTATATTAATTCCAAGTCCTTATGTTGCTAATAATCACCAATATTATAATGCATTAGATCTAAAAGAAAAAGGTGTAAGCATAATGTTAGAACAAAAAAATTTAAATACAGATACATTGAGTAAAGCAATAGATGAAGTATTTAAAAACGAAAGAAAAATGAAAGAAAAATTAAGACAATTGCCTAAACTAAAGGCAAGTTCAATAATTGTAGAAGAAATGGAGAAACTAGTGTGAGCATTTTAGAATTTTTTGATAATAATTATAATTTATTCAATAAATTTGATGGAAAACTAGGAAGTTTTAAATTTCCATCAGATATAAATGAAATATTTTCTATTTTAATGGAAAAAGTTAATGATTTTTATATAAGCGGATGTAAAAAGTTAAATGTTAAATCAAATGATATATTTGATTACAGATTAAAAAGAGATACTCTTGGAAATACATATTTAGAAGTTACTGGAGCAGATAATAAAACTAAAATTATTATTGTTAAAGATAATTTGAAAGATTATGAATTTTATAAGTCAGTGGTAGGTAGAAAAATATTAGAAAGTTCATTTAAAGACATTTTAAATTTATACCAAACTGAAAAGTTAAAAAGAGCAAATATATCTAAAAGATTTTTAAAAGATGAGCCTTTACCAATCGACTTAAAAGAAGAGTTTGATGCAGAAAATTTAAAATTATACTTTGAGTATTTATATGAAAATATTTATAAAATAAAGAATATAAGTATTAATTTTGAAAGTCCCATAAATATAAGAGGCCCAAAAGGCCATATAGAAAATAGTGCGAGAGAAAGAGTCAATAGGGTTATTGATTATGATATAAGAAAACAATCATTAATGAGTTATAATCCTTTATATAGTTTAAATTTCAAAAGTAGTAATAAAGATAATTCAGTTGATGCCTATATCTATGAAAAAAATGGTTATACAATGGCTATTTGTGAACCTATTAGTGGAACTAGTTACACTATGTATATGAACCTAGGACCAAGTGAATATACAAATTTAGATAAAATGATTAATAATATAAAAATAGTTTTGGAATCAAAAGAAAGTATAGTTTTATCGGATGATGCAATTATAAGGAAAAGCCATACAACTTTAGATTCTTATAACCAAAATCTGGAAACATTTTTAGGCGAACACAAACTAAATAAAAGATTTAGTGAAGAAATTTCTTTTTCAAATGAAGTTTATGGAAGAAAATAAGTTAATTAATTTTAAAAATTAAAAGTACAAAATTTAATATTGGGTTAAGTTTTGTACTTTTTATATATACAAAATGTATAAAATTGCACTTTAAAATTAATATTTGAATAGTCAATTTTAAATATTGTAGTAATTTAACAACCAGTAGCTTATATGATAAGGTATTTAACTAAAGGAGAAAATAAAATGAAAGATAATTATTTAGAACATATAAGAAATGAAATAATAAATACTGAAGCAAAAGTAATAGTAAGAGAATATAAGAATAACTTAGATAAACTTACTAGAAATTACAACATCGGTAAAGAACTAACACTAGCTGGTAAACATTATGGAGAAGGTATAGTAAAGAAATATGCAAGTATTTTAACTAAGGAATTTGGTAAAGGATATAATCTTTCAGAACTATATAAAATGCAACAATTTTATGAGTTAATTCAAAAAGTCGGTGCAATGCACCGAACATTGACGTGGAATCATTATTTAAAACTTTTACCATTAAAAGATATTAATGAAATAAACAATATAAATTAATTTAAAACATCTAATAAATTCACTTAACTTTTTCTTTGTTAAACTTAACACATTTATTCATATTTTATATTTTAAGTTATTAACTGCTGTGATATAATGTAAAAGTAAGGAGTGTAACATATGGCAAAAAAAGTAAGAGTTAGAAAATTTAATTTTTTTAAATTCTTTAAATTTTTGTTATTTATGTCCATTCTAATTATTGGCTTTTATTACTTAAGTAAAATCAAAATTAAAAATATAGTTATTAAAGGAAATACATATGTATCAGATATAAACATAATGGAAAAAACAGGCTTAATAAAATATCCTTCATACTTTAAAACAATAGACTATACTTTAGAAAATAAAATAAAAAAATATTATCCTTTAGTCAAAGAAGTTAAAGTTAGGCATGGATTAGGATTTAAAATAACAATAGAAATAAGTGAATACAAAATATTATATCTTAAAAGAAACTCAAATGAATATGTACTTGAAAATGGGAAAAAAATACTTGATGTAGAAATAGATGATAATATTCCAATTCTAATTAATTATGTTCCTGATGATATAGAAACTAAAATGATTAGTAAATTTGCCTTAATAGATAAAGGGGTAATAGATAAAATAAGTGAAATAGAATATACAAGTACAAGTTATGATAGTGAAAGATTCTTGCTTTATATGAATGATGGTAATCAAGTTTATATTACGTTAAATAAAATCAAAGAATTTAATAATTATTTCAAAATAAAAAAAGAATTAGGCAAACATAAAGGAATTTTGTACTTAGATAGTGGAAATTATTTTGAAATTAAAGAATAAAACTTTTAAATTTAAAAAATATTTGCTATAATTGTATTAGAAAATAAGTGAGGGATTATGAAACAAATAATAACAAGTTTAGATTTAGGTTCAAATAGTGTTAAGATAATTGTTGGTGAAATTTACAATGATGAATTATTTGTTTTAGCATGCACTGAAGTTGTAAGTAAGGGTGTAAAAAAAGGTTTAATAGTCGAACCGGAAAAAGCATTGGAGAGTATTAAAGAAGCAATAACTAGAACGGAAAGTATTTTGGGTATAAAAATAAATAAACTTATAGTAATCAGTCCTTCTTATTATGCAAATTTCTTTAAGGGTGAAGGTTATATAACTTTAACAAGAGAAGATAAGAAAATTATAGGAGAAGATATAACTCATGTAATGCAAGCAAGTGTATATAATAGAATTAGTCCTAATTTAGAATTAGTAAGTGTAAGTAGTAAAGATTTTATAATAAATGAAAAAGATATAGTAAAAGATCCTAAAGGAATAGAAGCAACTAGATTAAGTGTTAATTCAATTTTAGGAGTAGTTCCTAAGAAAAATGTTTATACACTTATTGAAATATTAGATAATCTAGGAATAAAAGTTGTTGATTTAGCCTTTGGTGGACAAGCAGACTATTTTGCTTATAGAAAAGAAGAATATAAAAATAAACTTGGAGCAGTAATTAATATTGGAAGTAATAAAACTGAAGTAAGTATCATTGATAATGATATATTAATAAATACAGAAGTTCTTGATATAGGTAGCAAAAATATAGATAGAGATATAAGTTATATTTATGATTTAACTTTAGAAGATAGTAAAAAATTAAAAGAAACGTTTGCTCTTGCACATAAAAGTAGTGCTAGTACTAATGAAATAGTAGAATGCTTGACAAAAAGTAATGAACATATTAAAATAAATCAGTATGAGATAAGTGAAATAGTTTATTCTAGAGTAAGAGAAATACTAGAACTTTCAAAAAAACAAATAAATCTCTTAACAAAAAAAGAAATTAGTTATATAATCATTACAGGAGGTTGTACTGAATTAGAAGGTTTTTCAAAAGTATATAAAGAAGTATTTGGTAAAAGTCATGAAATGTGTAACTTAGAAAAATTAGGTGTTAGAAATAATAAATTTAGTACAGCACTAGGAGTAATTAGTTATTACTATTATAAATTAAAATTTAGGGATAAGATTGCTACTACTGTTGATGGTGTAGAACAAGAAGAAATATTTAGAGAAAAAAAGAAAATAGACGAGAGTAGTTTACTTGGAAAAGTATATAGTTACTTTTTTGATAATTAGTAAGGAGAGTGTAATATGCAAGGAAACACGTTAGAAATGTTGCAAATAGCAAAAATTAAAGTTATAGGTGTAGGTGGAGGCGGATGTAATGCTGTAAACCGAATGATTGAATCTGGATTAAGAGGAGTAGAATTTATAGTTGCCAATACTGATTTACAGGTTTTAAATACAAGTAAAGCTGAAACAAAGTTACAAATAGGTGCTTCAATTACTGATGGACTTGGTGCTGGTGCTGATCCTGAAGTTGGAAGAGAAGCTGCTTTAGAAAGTAGAAATGAAATTGAAGATGCTTTAAGAGGAGCAGACATGGTATTCGTAACTTGTGGTCTAGGTGGAGGAACAGGTACAGGAGCTGCACCTGTGATTGCTGAAATAGCACAAGGATTAGGTTGTCTTACAGTAGCTATTGTTACTAAGCCATTTAAATTTGAAGGAAAAAAGAGAATGGATCATGCATTACTTGGATTGGATGAATTAAAAAAACATGTTGACACTTATGTAGTAATTCCAAATGATAGATTGAGAGATCTAATTGATAAATCAACTCCAATGACTGATGCATTTAAAGAAGTAGATAATGTATTAAGACTTGGGGTACAATCAATATCAGATTTGATTAGTGTTCCTGGATTAGTAAACCTAGACTTTGCTGATGTTAAAGCTATTATGGAAAACAGAGGACAAGCTTTAATTGGTATTGGTGTTGGGTTTGGTGAAAACAGAGCTATTGAAGCTGCTAAAGAAGCTGTATCTAGTCCATTGTTAGAAACAACTATAAATGGTGCAACTGATTGTATTATTAATATTACAGGTGGAAATTCATTGACTTTATTTGAAGCAGAAGATGCTGCAGAAGTAATAAGAGGCGCTGCTAATACTGATATCAATATTATATTTGGTGCAGTAATTAATGAATCTTTAACTGATGAAGCAATTGTAACTGTAATTGCTACAGGTTTTGAAGATGAAACTGAACCATTATATCAAACATATACTACTCCAAGTAGTAATGTAAAACCAGTTGATGATGATGAAGATGATTTACCACCATTCTTAAGGAATAGAGATATTTAAAATATAAAGGAGTAAGACAAAACTATGAGAATATTGAAAAACTCAAACCATAACAACATTTGTTCACTGTGGGGGGGGTAATTTATTAGTTATCTCTCATAGTTTTTTCGTGAAATTAAATATATAGGCATAAGTCTATATATTTTTTTGGTGGTGAAATAAATGAAAAATAAAAAATATATTATGTATTTGGTAGTAAGTATATTAGTATTAACTATAGGAGTAAGTTATGCATACTTTAAAGCAAGAGTAAATGGTGAAGGTAAAAGTATAAGTTTAAGAAGTAA
>CAKORV010000014.1 GCA_934101625.1 uncultured Bacilli bacterium
AGATATACCAAAATCAAATACAAGTACAGATACAGTACTAGCATATAGTGTACCAATAAAATCAAAAGAAAAACAAACATATAAAGTAGAACTAATATATAAAGAAACAGAAGAAGACCAGTCTGTTGATATGGGAAAGATACTAAGTGGAATACTAGGAATACAAGTAGGAACAAAAGATCCAAACCTATTTACAGCAAGTGTAATAGTAATAAATGGAAGTAGTGATATAAATAGTAAAGAAGTATATAAAGGAAATGATGTAACATTCACAATAACACCAAATGATGGTTATACACTAGAAGATGCTAGTATAAGTTGTTCAAATGGAACACTTTCAAATAATCTCTTAACAATATCAAATGTACAAAGTAATGTAACTTGTACAATAACATTAAACTCTGCATTACCAACACTAGCCCAAGCAATGTTAAGAGATAATCCAACAATAAGTGAAAGGACAAGTTTTTCTTCAACCAATGTAGCAAATACAACAGGAACAATATATAAAACAAATAAAACAGAAGATGGTTCATATGTATACTATTATTCAGGAAATACAACAAATAACTGGGTATATTTTGGAGGATTCTATTGGAGAATCATTCGTACAAATGAAGATGAAAGTGTAAGAATGTTATATTCAGGAACAAGTCATGACACAACAGAAGGATATATTGGAACATCAGCATATAATAGTTCACGTGATAATCCAATGTATGTAGGATATATGTATGGAACAAGTGGATCGTTAGCAAAAAATAGAACAAATGAAAATGATAGTACAATAAAAACTTATGTAGATAATTGGTATCAAAACAATCTATTGACTAATTACGACAAATATATAAGTAAAACTGCCATATATTGTAATGATAGAAGTGTAGGAGGAGGGACTTATTCAATAATTAGTTCATTCTTTTATGGTGGTTACACAAGATTAGATTCCAATAAGTTACCTTCGTATAAATGTGGAGCAAATGCAAGCAATGATTTATTTTCGACTGCAGACAATGCAGATAAGTTTAGTGTAAGCACTGATGGTGGAGGAAATGGACAACTTAAATATCCAATAGCATTAATGACAGCTGATGAAATATCATTCTCTGGTGGACTTAAGGGTACATCTTTAAGTAGTCCATATGCATGGTATTATACAAATAGTGCAAGTGGTTTTATAGCAGGGGCTAACCATTGGTGGTTGCTTTCTCCTTGTCGCTGCTTTGGTTCTTACCAGCACGTGTTTCACGTCATCGGTTCCTACAATCCGGGCTACTTGAGCAGCAACGACGTGAATGATACGGATGCGGTACGTCCTGTAATTTCAATCTCAAAATGCGCTAAAGTTAAATCAGGCATTGGAACACCAGATAGTCCGTATGAAATAGATGAATCTAGTTGTAGTTAATAAGAAATCAGTACTTATTTGATTAAGTACTTTTCTTTTACTTAAATATTTGATAAAATTTAGACATGCAACAGTATTTTAGTAAAAAAAGAAAAGATAATATATTATATTTAAATGAAGAAGATTTACATCATATAAAGAATGTAATGAGGTTTAAACCTGGTACAAAATTAATTGTAAATTATGATAACATCTCATATAATTGCTATCTTAATGAAGATTATTTAACAGTTAATATTGAAGATATCTATAAAAGTGGGGATGGCATATATATACATGCTTATATTCCAGTATTAACTGAAGAAAAAATGAGTTTTATTTTTGAAAAGGGTACAGAAATGGGAGTAAGTGAGTTTACTCCGGTAAATTTTGAAAGATGTAAATTTGTTTTAAATAAAGAAAAAGAACTTAAAAAGAAAGCAAGATGGGAGAAAATTGTAAAAGAAGCTAGTGAACAATCTAGAAGAGTTATTATTCCTAAAGTCAATAATATAATCAATGTAAAAAACATTGACATATGTGATGGTGTAAATATCTTGTGTTCACTTGACAAAGAAAATGTAAAAAGTATTAAAAAGGTGTTAAATGAAGAGTCAATATGTGATAAAATAAATTTAGTATTTGGACCGGAAGGTGGAATATCAAAAACTGAAGAAAATTATCTAGAAAATATTGGATTTATTAAAACTTCTTTAGGCCCAAATGTGTTAAGAACAGAAACTGTTATTATCAATGTGTGTTCTGTTATAAATTATGTAAAGGGTGAATAAGTATGAGAAGTGGAATTAACAATTTTATTGAATTATTAGTAAGAGGAGATTTTTTTCTAATATTTTTATTAGTTATAGCGCTAGTAATAGTTGCAACAATAATATATCTAATAAAATTGCAGTTAGATGAAAAAGTTTATTTCGATGATGAAGATGATAACGAAGAAGAAATATTTAAAGTTAATTCTACTGATAAAGAAATGAATGAAGATATAAAACCTATTAAACAAATTAAACAAGAAAGATTTAATTTTGAAGAAGAACCAAAGGTAGAAGATAAAAAATATGATTATATAAAGTCTTATGAAGATGAACAAGAAGAAATGGCAATAATAAGTGCTAGTGAGTTAGAAAGAAGAATTAAAGAAATGAAAGACAACAATGAATATGAAACTCATGAAAAAAGAATAGAAGAGTATGAAGAAGAACAAGAAAATAAGGCTATTATTAGTTATGAAGAATTATTAAGAAGAGCTAGTATGAATACTATAAGTTATGAAAGTGAAGAGAATGTTGGAGGTATTAAAATTGGTAAAGTTGACACTAATAAAATAGAAACTTATAGTGAAACTAATGATAAACCTTATTATAAAGAAGAAGCATTTTTACAAAGCTTAAAAGAATTCAGGAGGGCATTATAATGACGTTTAATATTAAAACATTAGGATGTAAAGTAAATACTTATGAAAGTGAATATATATATAGCCTTTTTATAAAAAAAGGCTATGTTTTTAGTGAAGAAAATGCAGATATATATGTAGTTAATACATGTACTGTAACTAATCAAAGTGATAGAAAAAGTAGACAAGTTATACATAGCATAAGAAGGGATCATCCTAAATCTATTATAATTGTATGTGGTTGTTATGTACAAAATTGTTATCATACAAATAAATTAGATGAAATAGATGCAGATATAATTTTAGGTAATAAAGATAAAAGTAAAATTTTAGATTACTTAGAAGATTACTTAAAAAACAGAAATAAAATAACTTATTTTTATGATATGAATAAAATAGAATTTGAAGACATGGAAATAGAACATGCTCATAATAGAACTAGAGCTTATATTAAAATAGAAGATGGATGTGAGAATTTCTGTACATATTGTATTATTCCTTATGTAAGAGGATGCGTTAGAAGTAAAAAACATGAGAAGGTAATTGAAGAGGCAAGAACTTTAGTAAATCATGGACACAAAGAAATAGTATTAACTGGAATTCATACTGGACATTATGTAGATGGGTATTATGACTTTGCAGATTTATTAAATGATTTATCTAAAATAGAAGGTTTAATTAGAATAAGAATATCTTCAATAGAAATAAATGAACTTAATGAAAAAGTTTTAGAAGTAATTAAAAATAATGATAATATCGTACCGCATTTTCATGTGCCCCTTCAATCAGGTTGTGATAAAACCTTAAGATTAATGAATAGAAGATACAATAAAGAATTCTTTAAAAATAAATTAGAAGAAATAAGGAGTATTAAACCTAATGTTAGTTTTACAACAGATGTAATCGTGGGATTTCCTACTGAAACAGATGAAATGCATAAAGAATCTTTAGAATTTATAAATGAATGTAAGTTTACAAGAATACATGCTTTCCCATATAGTGATAGATATGGAACATCTGCAAGTAAAATGAATGGTAAAGTAGATGGTAATATTAAAAAGCAAAGAGTTAGAGAACTAATAGAATTATCTAATAAACTAGAAAAAGAATTTAATAGTAAGTTTATAAATAAAACTTTACCTGTATTATTTGAAGAAGAAAAAGATGGCTTTTTTATAGGACATACTCCAAACTTTATTAAAATAAAAACTAAAGGTAATTATAAAATAAATGAAATATATGATGTAACATTAACTGAAGAAAACATAGTAAATGGTGAATAATATGGAAAAATATTTAGATTATTTTAATTTTAACGATGATTCATTTTCAATATTTCCTTATGATACAGATGAATTATTTATTAGAATAATGAAAGAAAATTCTATAGAAGAGTATGATTTAAAGGAATTGTTATCTGGAAAAGAATTCTTTGATTTATTAAAAACTAAAATACCAAAAACAATAAAAAAATTAGAAATACCATTTGACTATATAAAATATGATTTTGAGTTTCTAAAAGAGTTTCCTAATTTAACAGAATTAAATATTACTAGTTATGGTAATCTAGACTATGATATTATTAAAAGAATACAAGCAGAAACTAAAATCAGAAAAATGAGTGCTAGTATATTTACATTATTTGAATATAAAAAATTAATGAAAGAAGATGGATTTACTATCGCGACGAGTGGGTTTGATTGTATTTTCTATAAAGATTTACAAATAATTAGTACTATGCAAGGTGGTAACGATTACATTAATATTTATACTAAGAATATAGATAAAGAAACAATTGAAAAGTTAAGTTCTATAATCAAAAATAAAAAAATATATAAAGTTAATATATATGAAGGAGATAAAGATATAAATTTAATATCTTTGGATGAAAATGAAAATAATGAAATTGAAATAGATTTTATAAGTGATAAAGAAGTTGATATTAAAGTAAGTAGTAATGAAGAATTATTTTTAAAAACTTATAATTATTTGAGTAGTAGATATAAAATTAATAAATGTGTTTATAAAAATATGTCAATATTGAATTATAGTACAGATAAATTAGATATTATTAGTAATGAGTGTGATTTAAAAATAATTTATGATATAAATGAAGTAGATTATGAAGAATATAAGGGATTATATGAAACCATTAAATATTATAGAATGTTAATTAATGAAAATAATTTAAGTCCTGTAGAAAAAGTAATGTATGCTTATGATATAATGAAAACTTTTCCATATAACGAGAGTAAAAAAGATGTATATGATTCAAGAGATCCTCATAGAATAGTAGAAACCGGTAATATAGTGTGTGTAGGTTATAGTGATATGCTAAGAATAATTCTTAATGGATTAGATAATAATATAAAAATTACAAATTTAATTGTATCTGGACATGATAAACAAAAAAATGTAGATTACAACCATGCAAGAAATATAATAAGAATAGATGATAATAAATATAATATACATGGTATATATTCTATAGATGCCACATGGGATAGTGTTAAAGAAAATATTAGTGGTAAATTAGGTAGTGATTATACTGCATTAGATTTATATACTCATTTTTTGATACCAATTACAAAAGATGGTTATAGTAAAATATATTCTTATGAAGAAGAACCAATAATAGATGGAATATTTAAAACACAAGAATTTCACGGGTACGAAAAATTATTTAATCATGAGATAAACAAAGAAATTTTAGATAAATATTTAAATGTTGAAAGACCTAGTTTAGAAACCTTTATTAGTATGCTTACAAATGTAAGATTGAGTGAAGGATTTAATAAAGAACAAATTGAAGATGAAATTAAAAAAGTTATAGAAAAAAATAATATTGTAGTTGAAGAAGCAAAGAAAAATGATATTTATGAAGAATTTTTTAGATCAAAATAAATTGACTTAAAAATAAAATTATTTTAAAATTTAGATAAGAGGAGTGATATGATGAAATTATATAATTCACTAAATAAAAAAGTAGAAGAGTTTATTCCATATGGAGATATAGTTAAAATGTACTCATGTGGACCTACTGTATATTATTATCCTCATATAGGTAATATGAGAAGTTATATTTTCATGGATTCTTTAAGAAGAACTTTAAAGTATGCTAACTATAAAATTGAAGGAGTAATGAATATTACTGATGTAGGCCATTTAACAAGTGATGCAGATACTGGCGAAGATAAGATGGAAGTAGCTAGTAAAAGAGAAAATAAAACTCCATTAGAAATAGCTGAATATTATACTAATATATTTATGGATAATGCTAGTAAATTAAATATAGATATGCCTGAACATATAACTAAAGCTACAGAATATATTCCTAAGATGATTGAATTTATAAAAAAACTTGAAGAAAAAGGTTATACATATATGACTAAAGATGGATTATATTTTGATACTATGAAATTTAAAGGATATGGTAAACTTAGTAATAAAGATATGACAGAAAAAGGTGTCGCAAGGATTGAAGAAAATGATGAGAAAAAACATCCATTTGATTTCGCTTTATGGAAGTTTGTAGAGCCTAACCACATTATGAAATGGGATAGTCCTTGGGGAGTAGGATGTCCAGGATGGCATATAGAATGTTCTGTTATGAGTACAGACATATTAGGTGAACATATAGATATACATACTGGTGGAATAGATCATAAGACAGTTCATCATGAAAATGAAATTGCTCAAAATGATGCTTGTATGGGACATGAAGTAGTTAAATGCTGGATGCATTGTGCTTTCTTACAAGTAGATGGTGGAAAGATGAGTAAGAGTTTAAATAATATTTATACTATTGAAGATCTAGAAAAAAAAGGTTATTCTCCAATGGACTTTAAATATTTTGTTCTTAATACTCATTATAGTAAACCACTTAACTTTACTTTTGATAGTATTTCTGCTTCTAAATCTGCTAGAAACAAATTAATGAGGCAACTACTAGTACATAAAGATTCTACAAATAAAACAGATGAAAATGTATTAAATGATTATAGAAATAAATTTAATGAAGCAATTGAAAATGATTTAAACACACCACTTGCGATTGGTGTTATATGGACAATGTTAAAAGAAAATCCTAGTATTGATATTTACAATTTAATAATTGAGTTTGATAAGGCTTTAGGATTAAAATTAGATGAAGTAGTTGAAGAAATTAAGGAAGAAATCCCAGATTATATTCAAGAATTAGCAATCAAAAGAGCTGAAGCTAAAAAAAATAAAGACTTCACCTTAGCAGACTCTTTAAGAAATGAAATAACAAGTAAAGGATATAGTGTATTAGATACAAGAGAAGGATATACTATTGAAAAAATAAATTAAATTTGTTATAATGTATTTAGCAAGAGAACTTGAATATAATAAAAAAGGAACATTTAATTTAACACGTTAAGTGTCACCTTAATTTTAGGGTTTGAAATACACCTAAATCAGATGATTAGGCGTATTTCTTTTTATATTAAGTTGATTTATATAAGTTAAAAAATGTTGAAAACCTATTGACAATAGAAAATATTGATATATAATTTAATTATGTTATTTGTTTTGAAGAGTAATATATAAAGTATTTAAAGAGAGTTAGTGCTTGGTGTAAACTAATAATATAATATATATGAAGACACAAAACGTTAAGTAAATCGCTAATCAGCGTTAAAGATAATGAGAGTATAGTAAACCTATAAACTAAGGTGGCACCGCTAGTAATAGTCCTTAGATTATAGGTTTTTTTCTATAAGAAGGAGGATTTATGAAAGAAATTAATAATATTTATAGAAATGTATATTGTGGGTATGTTTCTAGTGATATGGTAGGTAAAGAAATTAGAATTGCTGGATGGGTTAATTCAATTAGAAAATTAGGTGGTTTAACATTCTTAACTTTAAGAGATGAAACTGGTATAGTTCAAGCCATTACTGAAGACACTAGTTTAATAGATAGAATAGTAAAAGAAAGTACTGTTACCATAGCAGGAATAGTACATCTAAGAACACCAGAGATGGTTAATAAAAATATGAAAACTGGTGAAGTTGAAGTAGAAATTAAATCTATAGAAGTTTTAGGTGAATGTTTAAGTACATTACCATTTGAAACTAGTAGAAGTAGAGAAGCGAGTGAAGAAACTAGACTTAAATATAGATACTTAGATTTAAGAAATCCAGTGGTACATGATAATATAATATTTAGAAGTAAAGTAATAGATTTTATTAGAAGTACTATGAAAGATATGGATTTTACAGAATTATCTACTCCTATAATTACTACTAGTAGTCCAGAAGGAGCTAGAGACTTTATAATACCTAGTAGAAAATTTAAAGGTAAATTTTATGCTTTACCACAAGCACCACAAATTTATAAGCAATTATTAATGGTAAGTGGAATAAATAGATATTTCCAGATTGCACCTTGCTTTAGAGATGAAGATTGTCGTGCTGATAGAACTTTAGAATTTTATCAATTAGACTTTGAAATGAGTTTTGTAACAGATGAAGATGTATTTAAAGTAGGTGAAAGAGTATTCTATGATACATTTAGTAAGTTCAGTGACAAATATGTAAGTCCTGCACCATTTAGAAGAATACCTTATAGAGAAGCAATTCTTAAATATGGATCTGATAAACCTGACTTAAGAAATCCACTAGAAATAAGTGAATTAACTCATATATTCAAAAATACTACTTTTGAACCTTTTAAAGGAAGTACTATAAGAGGTATTAAAGTTAGTAATATAGATAAACCTAATTCTTGGTATAAAAAACTAGAAGAATATATGAAAGAAATTGGGGCTTCAGGGTTGGCATATATTAAAGTTAATGAAGATTTAACATTTAAGTCAAGTCTTGATAAGTTTTTTACTGATGAAGAAAGAACTATGTTAAAAGAAGAATTAGAATTAAAGCCTAGTGATGTAGTATTTATAATATCTGATAAGAAGAAATGTGCTAAATATGCAGGACTTTTAAGAACTAAATTGGGTGAAGAACTAGAATTAATTGATAAAGATAGATTCGAATTTTGTATAGTTAATGATTTTCCAATGTATGAATTTAACGAAGAAACTAATAATTGGGATTTTGGACATAATCCATTTAGTATGCCTCAAGGTGGACTAGAAGCACTTAAAAATACACCTATAGAAGATATACTAGCTTATCAATATGACTTTGTATGTAATGGCTGTGAAATGGCAAGTGGAGCAGTAAGAAATCATAGCATAGAAATAATGAAAGAAGCATTTAAATTAGCAGGTTATGATGAAGAAACTGTTAAAAATAAATTTAAGAGTTTATATACTGCATTTCAATATGGTGCTCCACCACATGCAGGAATGGCTCCTGGTATAGATAGAATAATTATGCTTTTAACTGGAGAAGAAAATCTAAGAGAAGTTCAATTATTCCCACCAAATGTAAGTGGACAAGATAACTTAATGGGTGGTCCTACAGAAGTAACAGAACAACAATTAAGAGAAACACATATAAAAATAAGAGATTAATTTATAATCTCTTATTTATTTTCTTCAGAATGATTTATATCATTATAATCAATATTATATTCATAAGTAATTTTATTCTCTTTAGTATTTAATAAGTAAACATTTACAACAGAACCATTAGTAGCGTTACTTCTAACTCCTTCACTAATAACTCCAAAATATATACCATTATCAGTAAAAATAGGATTTGCTATTTCATTAGTTTCATAAACTGTATGACCATAATTTTTAGTTTCAGAGTTATAAAGTAAGAAATCAACTTTACTTATTTTATCATTTTTCTTATTGATAATCATAATTACATTTCCATCAATATATAAATTATAATTTAATTCTTCTTCATTATCAGTACTAACATCAGTAGTCAAAATAACTTCATCTTGTGAATACAAAACTAATGATTTTTCTACAATATTTATTTTCATACTTCTATTTTCATGATTGAAAAATAATGTGTTTTTTTCATTAGACAATATACTTTCTTTTTCATTTATCTTAATGTCTCTTCCTATTAAGCTTAATCTCAAATTATCATAATTCTTATATAATTCGTAATTTTCTAATGTACAAGGTTTACAAACTTCACACTTACCGGTACTAGATTTAATAACTAAGACAATACAAAGTATTATAATAATTACTATCTCACCTATAATAATAAAACTTTTAATTGTACCAACATTCTCTTTTAAATTATCATCTTTATTTTTAATATTATTATTTTCATTATTCATAAAATCACCAATATTATTTTACCATAAATACTAAATATATAAAATAAAATACAAAATATTTTACAAAGCTTTTACTTTCTCTGAAAAATGTGATATAATACGCTTTCGAGAAAGAAGGGAGAAGATTATGAATATAGAAGAATTTAATGAATTAAGTAATGAAAAATTATATAATAATTTGAAACCAATAATAGATAAAGTATATATAGAATATGAATTTATAAAATTAGATAAGAAAAAATATAAAGAATTAGTATTAAAAACAATAAGTATTTATAGAAAGAAAATTAATTCTACAAATATTGATAAATATGATTTAATATTTAAAAATGATTTAAATGAGTTATTAAATGGATACATAAAAACAGTGGTTCATAATAGTAAAGATTATATAAGAGTTATAACTTTATATATGAAGAAATATGAAGTACCTAAGACTTATAAATATGCTTTAACAGCATTTAGAGACCTAGTTAAACTAATTCATTCAATAAATTATACAGTAACTCCAGAAACAATAATTGAACTATTAAATAGCAGTGAAATTGTAAATCAAACAATAAAACAAGTAGTAGAATTTAATACATATAATATAAAGAAAGATGGTATTACTAAAGTATTTAGTGATGAAAAAATAATTTCTTTAATTGAAGTATATTGTATGATTAATAATATTGATTTAGACAATGATATATATGAAGATTTAAAGAATGTAGAAGAAAATAAACATGAGTATACTGATGATGATTTATGTTCTTATTTAAATGAAATTTATATGCCTTTACTTACTATTACACAAGAAAGAGAACTTGCACATAGAGTTAAAGAAGGAGACCAAAAAGCAAAACAAATTTTAATTGAAAGAAATTTAAGGTTAGTAGTTAAGATTGCTAAGGGATATAATGGAAGAAGTAGTTTATCACTTTTAGATTTAATTCAAGAAGGTAATTTAGGTCTTATGAGAGCAGTTGAAAAATTTGATGTTGATAAAGGATTTAAATTTAGTACATATGCTACATGGTGGATTAGACAGTCTATTACAAGAAGTATATGTGATTATGGAAGAAATATAAAAATACCTATTCATACAGCAGAAAAAATATCTAAATATTATAAAACTAAAAAAATACTAGAAAATGAACTAGGTAGAGAGGCTACAATCAAAGAAATAGCAGAAAGACTTGGTATGACAGAAAAAGAAGTATCATATTTACATAATCTTTCAATAGATACAGTAAGTATAAATAGTTTTATAAGTGATGAAGAAACTGATGAATTAGGAAGTTTTATACCTTCTAAAGATAAGACTCCTGCTGAAGAAACATATGAAAATAGTATGATAAAAGATGTAAGAGCACTTTTAGATAAAGCAGAATTAACTAGTAGAGAGAAAACTATTATTATATATAGATATGGATTATATGGTGTAGAAATAAAAACCTTAGAAGAGTTAGGAAAAGAATTAAATATAACAAGAGAAAGAACAAGACAAATTGAAAATAAGGCATTAAGAAAACTAACGAGATATAGGGAAATCAAAGATTATGCAGAATATCTAGATGATCCTGATAAAGCTGTAAAAAATATGTTGGAGGCCAAATCTAGATCATATAATAGTAACTGTAGATTATATAAAATGTATAAAGATTAATTGATAACTAAATGTGAAGTTTTAACAAATATTAGTTAAGGGTTGTAACTTTTATTTAAAGAGTACAACCTTTTTTAATTAAATAAAAAATTCAAAAATGCTTGCATTAAATAATGTAATGTGTTACTATATATATCAAGAACTGTGGAACGTTCTTAACTAAAAAGGTTAAGCCCTAATATTTTAGGAGAACTGATAGACTGAGTAAGGAATGAAAAGAGTAACGTCTTGAAACTTGCCTATGAAAACTACGACATGCAAATGATAATATAGTGAATCAAATGTATGATAGCTCGTTAAAGTCACTTGAAAAGTTACCCTAATATCATAAGATAAGGAAAGTGTCATAAACATGTAACTGATGAAGTGGTAGTCTATAAAATACCTATGATTAGTATGACTAAAAGCTAGTCTGACGAATACTTGAATGTACAGATTAATGTTAATAGTAGAAATGCTAAATACCGATAGCGGTGTGAATGTGGTAAAGTAATTGTTTCTGTATGAAATACCATATAGTGTTATAGGCACTATCAAGTTCACTAATCTATAGAGTAAATCTAAGGGTATATGAAAAGATAAGTCTATTGGAACGTTACAAGGTTAGAATATTTAAGCGACTATACGCGTTTGTAAAATAGTGATAGATATAATAAATAAACTATCTTAATCTAACTGAGAGCGAAGTCAAAGTACCTATGAATCATTGATAATAAGATGTGGAGGAAAAGGCTTTAGTTGTAAGAAATAATAATGATTTGTACAGTTCTAGAGTGTATAAATCAATTAAATATTGTTAAAGTATTACAATGGCACGCCGTATGAGTAGAAATATTCATGTACGGTGTAGAACAGGTGGAAAAGTGGAGACAATATCAAAACTTTACATATTGTTTGCGAATAATTTAGTTAAATAAAACTAAATATTAAAAGGAATTATCAATATGATAGTTCTTTTTCTATTAAAAACTAAATATTTACAAAAAATTCAAATTTTATGAATAAATAACTTGACAAAGAGTAAACTATATTGTATTATTTAATACGTAGAAAAGAGAAAGAAGTGTATCCACACTCACCTGATTGACTAAGTTGATAGGTAAAATGCTTATAATATTTAAGTTTTTTAAGTGGATACATTTGTATTCACTTTTTTGTATATTTGGAGGTGTCTAGTATAGCTAAACAAGATAATGTTCTAATTAATGAACAAATAAAATTTAATGAAGTAATGGTAATTGGACCTAATGGAGAAAAGTTAGGTGTAAAAAAAATCGAGGATGCTAGAACTCTAGCAAATTATGCTGGACTTGATTTAGTACTTATGAGTTCATCAGGTATGCCTGTATGTAAAGTTATTGATTACAATAAATTTAAGTATGAAAAATCAAAGAAAGAAAAAGAAGCAAAGAAAAGACAAAGAGAACAAAACTTAGAATTAAAGGAATATCGTTTAAGTGTTACAATTGATGTTCATGACTTTGAAACTAAATTAAAAAATGCTAGAAGTTATGTAGAAAAAGGTCATAAAGTAAAAGTATCTGTAAGATTTAAAGGTAGACAAATAGCGCATCCAGAACTTGGAAAAGATGTTATTGTTAGATTTGCTGAAAAGTTAAGTGATGTAGGTGAAATAAGTGAATTACCAAAACTTGAAGGAAGAAGTATAAGTTTAGTCGTAGCACCTAAAAAATAAAGAAGGAGAGATAAAAATGCCAAAACAAAAGACACATAAAGGAATAGCTAAAAAAGTAACTAAAAGAAATAGTGGAAGTCTTAAAATAGGACATCCAGGAGCAAACCATAAAACAGGAAAGAAACCAACAAGTTTCAATAGAAATCATAGAGAACAAAGTGCTTTAAGTAGTGCTGATATGAACAGATATAAGAAAGCGTTAAGGGGGTAATGTAGATGACAAGAGTTAAAGGCGGAACTGTAACAAGAGCTAGAAGAAAGAAAGTATTAAAACAAGCAAAAGGATATTTTGGAAGTAAACATAGACTATATAAAAGTGCTCAAGAACAAGTAATGCACAGTGGTAGATATAGTTTCAATGATAGAAAGAAAAATAAAGGTAACTTTAGAAAAATTTGGATTACAAGAATCAATGCTGCTTGTAGAATGAATGACATTAGTTATAGTAAGTTTATAGATGGACTTAATAAAGCTGGTGTTGAAATCAACAGAAAGATGTTAAGTGAATTAGCAATCCAAGATATGAATGAATTTACTAAATTAGTAAACATTGCTAAAGATGCTTTAAATGGTAAAGTAGAAAAAACTGAAAAAGTTGAAACTAAAAGTGAAGGTTTAGAATCTAAAACAGTTGCTGAATTAAAAGAATTAGCTAAAGAAAAAGGAATTGAAGGTTACACTACAATGAAAAAAGCAGATTTATTAAATGCTTTAAAGTAGAAGAGTAATCTTCTTTTTCATAATTTATATGAGGATAGAATGAATATAAAAGATAAAATAAAAGTAAAAAGAATTTATTTACAGAAAAAGAAAGAATTATTGTTAAAACTGAAAGAAAACATTGAATTATTAGATTTGTCTTCTCCTAATGGTTATTTTCTTTCTTTATCAGACTTAAAAATGAATTCTATTAAAGGTTATATATCTAACAATATAACCAAAGAAGAAATAGAGTACTTAAAAGAACTTGCTATAAAAGATGGAATAGAATTTAATATTAAGTATTCTCCATATAGACCTTATGAATTAATTGCAACTACAAAATATATTAATAATAACATTGGTTCATTTAAAGTAAGAAGACTAAATAAAGGAATTACATATACTTCTATATAGTATATGTAATTTATTTTATACAAAAGTGTTGACATTTCATACTTTATATGGTACAATTATGTCACTTGATGGTAATATGCACATTAAAAAGGGGGAATTAAATATGTGTACAAATAATGAAAATCAAATTAAAGCAGTATTAGGAAAGAGAATCTATGAAATTCTAAAATTAGAATATCTAGAAAGTTTAAGAAGTTATATTAAAACTCATAAATCAGTTAATCTTGCCTTAATTAATCCTACAGTTAAGATACCACTTGATTTAAGAATTAATAATGTAGTAATTGATGGAATAGTTTTAAATGTAACTAGAGAATATCTTAATATGAATGGACTAGACTTTACAGTAACTAATGGTAATGATGGTTATTTATATTTTAGTTTAAGTAGTTTAGAAGCAGAAAAAATAAATAAAAAAACGAAATAAATAAAAGGACTTATAAATCCTCATCTGGGATTTTTAAGTCCTTTTTATCAAACTCTCTATGAAGAGCGTGTGTACTCCATAATAATGCATATTTATTTTGACTAATAACAAAATCAAATTCACCGATATATTCATAAACTTTAGGATTCCAACTTAGTTTAAAATCATTTAATCCTTTATAAGGATTATTTTTACTATTATCACCTGTAATACCATTTAAATCCATAAAATAATATCCATCTTGTTTATATTTATTAATTATCATATAGTGTAAATAATGGTTAGGCAATAATCTCTTATAATCTTTAACAAATCCACTAGTAAAAACAGTAGCCACATTCTTATATTTAATAACTAAAGCACCTGCGACTATTTCACTGTTAATACCTTTCAATATTTTTTCATTTACATCTGCCATTTCTACATTAATCTCATTTAGTTTTTTATCACTTAACATCTTCTCATTATAAACTTGTTTATTACTAGGATCTTGTTGAAAAATTTTATTTAATTTCTCGTTAATATCTAATTCAATAATAATTTCATCTTGCAAATGTTCTAGATAATCATGATAAGTAACATTAACTAAAAATAAATCTATCATATTTTTATCACTAAAAGTCTTATAAAGATATTTATAAAAATCTGGACTAAGACTTTCTTTTCTTTTAGTTAATTCATATAAATCATTTAAATTATAAATATCTCCTTTATAAATATTTAATCCTTTTTGTCCAATTTTCTCTAAATTAATTTGTAATTTTCTATCTAAACGATCAAAACTAAAATTCTTCAAATTTAAAATAGGATTGTATTTAGGTAAACTACTCTCAAAATAAATATTATTTTTTAACTTTTGATACTTATTATTAACCAAACTATCAAATATCTTTACTGCAACTTCATTAACTTTTTTAGTATTATCTTTAACATTAACATCACTATAAATAACCATTGGATTAATTTTTATAAATGCATAGTTTCTTTTATTAAAGAATTTTCTTAAACTTCTTGAAAAGTCATTTAATAATTCTAGATCACTATAATCTAAAATAAATCCTCTAGGAGCATATCCGTATTTAACATTTAAAGAAATTGTTTTAGAAAGTATTAAACTAGCTGCGACTAAAGTATCATTTAAATATCCTCCAATATAAATATCAGTATAACCACATTTACTCATTACTTCTCCATACATACTAGTTTGATAAAAAGTTCCTAATGGGTGATTTTTAGAAAATGAGTCAAATTCAATTCTTGATATTTCTTTAATAAGCATATAATCACATCCCTATGGGGATATTATACCATATTTGTTAATTTTTTAACATTTATTATATTAATTTTTCTTTAATTATTGTATAATTGTACTATAGAGGTGAACTTAATGAGTAAAATAAAAGATATAGTAGCAAGAGAAATATTAGATTCTAGGGGAAATCCTACTATAGAAGTAAAAGTTTTTACAGAAAAAGGGAGTGTTGGAATATTTAGTGTACCTAGTGGAGCATCTACTGGTAAAAAAGAGGCTTTAGAACTTAGAGATAATGATGAAAGATACATGGGTAAAGGAGTTAGAAAAGCTGTAAGTAATGTAAATAATATAATTAAAGATAAACTTATAGGATTTAGTGTAGAAAATCAAAAAAGTATAGATGAATTATTAATTAGTTTAGATGGTACACCAAATAAAAGTAATTTGGGCGCTAATGCAATATTGGGTGTTAGTGTTGCATGTCTTAAAGCCGCTGCATTAGATAATAATGAAGAACTATTTAGATATTTAAATAAAAGAGAAGCTAAAATACCTTATTGTATGTTTAATGTACTTAATGGAGGAAAGCATGCTCCTAATAATGTAGATATTCAAGAATTTATGATTGTACCTAAATTTGATGATTTCAAAACTTCTTTAAGAGTAGCAAGTGAAATATTTCATAATTTAAAAACTTTATTAGAAGAAAAAGAATTAGTTACAAGTGTAGGTGATGAAGGAGGATTTGCACCGGATTTAGACAATAATGAAGAAGCATTAATGATACTTGTAAAGTCTATTGAAATGTCAGGCTATATTCCTGGTAAAAATGTATTTATTGCATTAGATGTCGCAGCTTCTAGTTTCTATAATAATACTAATGATACATATAGAATAGATAAAAAGAATATAACAAGAGAAGAACTATTAGAATACTACACAACATTAGTAAAGAAATATCCTATTATAAGTATTGAAGATCCTTTTGATGAAGATGATGAAGTAGGTTTTAAAATGATCACAGATACTTTAGGTAAAAAAATAAGTATAGTAGGAGATGACTTATTTGTTACTAATAAAGATATACTAAAAAAAGGTATAGAAAAAGGTTTATGTAATGCAATAATAATAAAACCTAATCAAGTAGGTACTTTTTATGAAACTCTAGAAACCATAGTACTTGCTAAGCAACATAAATATACCCCAATAATTAGTCATAGAAGTGGAGAAACAACAGATACTTTTATAAGTGACCTAGCTGTTAGTTTAAATATACCTTTTATGAAAAGTGGAAGTACTTCTAGAGGAGAAAGAATATGCAAATATAATAGATTATTAGAAATAGAAGAATTAAATACAAAGTAGTCCTTTGTATTTTTAAATGAATGGGGGAAATATGCCAGCTTATAAAACACATATGATAAATAGTGAAATACTATATAAATCATCTATTAAAGATGAAAAAATATTTAAAATAAATATACCTAAAGATAAACTTAAAATATTTTCTTTAGGACACGATTTATCTTTTTTAACTAGTATAGGGTTTGATTATATATCACATAATAAAAACATAACATTATATTTTATAAATTTAATAACTTATATAAAAGAGAACAAATTATATAATGATAAAAATATAATGGCTTATCTATATGGTCATATAAATCATTATTACTTAGATACTTTAATGCATCCATATGTATATAGTATTGAATCAAGTATTCCAAGTATTAGTTTATTAGATAATCATAAATTATATGAACATTATATAGATGAATACTTTAACTATATATATCCTACATTAACCATGTTTGATATAGAATTTAATAAGGGTTTAATAAATACAATTAATACTACTTATAAAAAAACATTCAATAAAAGTAATGTATATAATAGTTATAAATTATCAATTAAATTCCTTAAATTATTAGAGAATAATAAAGACTTACTTAAAATGTTTAAAATAGATTATGATAACTTTTTAAGTTTATTTAGTACTAATGAATTAACTAATCAAAATAATGATATTTGGTATAATCCATTTACTAAAGAAAAACATAATGAAAGTATAAATGATTTATTTAATAAAAGTATATATTTATCTAAAGAAGCAATAGAAGTAATAAATAAAATAATATATGGAAATATGAGTATTGATAAAGTTAATCGTGTAATAAAGAATATAAGTTATGATACAGGTAGTTATCTGCCTTATAAAAAGTTAAAATATGTAAAGAATAAATAGTAATAATTGAAATAAATACTACTTTTTGATAGAATTTAAATGTATGATAGGAGTGGCTTATATATGGAAAAAGATATAAAGAAAAATACTAAGTTAACGTTATTAGTAGGAATATTAATTCTAATAGTTATTATTACAACATCTACTTATGCTTATTATAAAACTAGAATTAAGAGTCCTGGATCTAAAATAAGTATAATGGGTAGTAACTTTAGTTTAAATATAACAGATAATAGTTTAGTAGCTTCTAATTTAACACCTATATATGATAAGAATAAAGAAACTCAAGGAGTAAAGAAAGAATTTACTATATCTATAGGAAGTGCAGGAGTAACAAGTGCTTGTTATGATTTATATATAGATGTAACCTCATTAGGAGAAAATTTAAGAAATAAATATTTTAAATATGAATTAACTAATGGAACAGATACATATACAGGAAGTTTTAATGAAAGAACAGATGGTAGCCAAATACTAATAATAAGAAATCAAAATATAAATACTACAAATACATCTAATAGTTATACTTTATATTTATGGTTAAGTTATAGTGAAACAGAAGATCAAACAGATATACTTTCTGGAGATAGTACTTCAAGAACATTTAAAGGAAGAATACTAGCAAAAGCAGTAACTGGTACTTGTAAAGAAAGTGATACTGATCCAACAACTTATATGGCAAACTTGTTAGTTATAAACGGAAGTGCCGATGCTGTAAAAAAAGAAGTGTTAAAAAATGGTACAGTTGTTTTTACAATAACACCAAAAGAGGGATTTAACCTTGATGAGATAACTATAAATTGCGATGGTGGTACATTAGAAGGAAATAAACTGACAATAACCAATATTAATAAAAATGTAACTTGTGTAATACAACTAGGAGAAGATGGCCCCTTTAAAGGTGGTACTTTAGCAGCACGTTTACTATTATATAATACTAATATAGAGTCTAGAACTGACTTTAGTGGTCCATTTTCTAATGATACAACTGGTACTTTATTTGTACAAAGTAGTACAGAAGATGCACAATTCACTGAAGATGTTAATGGAGATGGAAAAGGAGAGGATGTATACTATTTCGCAGGTAATCCAACAAATAACTGGGTTAAATTTGGAAGTTGGAACAATTCGTCATCTTTTTATAGAGGTTATTATACAGAAACAAGTTCAGCGTATAAGGATTATTCAACATTGAATGAATGTACTAGTGCTTCTTCTTATAATTATAATTGTACAGAAATTAAAATAAGTAGTATAAATGACGATATGTATTGGAGAATAATTCGTATAAATGAAGATGGAAGTGTAAGACTTTTATATTCTGGAACTAGTCCAGAAAGTACAAATGCATACATTGGAACAAGTGATTTTAATCCTGGTTTAGCCTCTACATCAAGTACTAGAACTGTATCATTAAGATACTGGGGTTATATGTATAATACATATAACGAATTAACAAATGATTACTCAAGTAATATAAAAAATTACTTAGACACATGGTATCAAAACAACTTAATAACTAATTATGATAAATATATAAGTAAAACTGCAATATATTGTAACGAAAGAAAATACACACGTGAAAGTAAAGTAAGTAGTACAAATAGTGATAATGTTTATGAATATTATACAAGTGCTGCATTAATAAGATATAATGAGAATAAACCCGTATATAAATGTAGTGTAGATGGAGATGGTCAATTGTTTTCAAAATATGATCCGACGCCAAACAAGTTTAGTGTAAGCACTGCAAGTGGAGGAAATGGTCAGTTAACTTATCCAGTTGCTTTGGTAACAATGGATGAACTGCTATATGCAGGAATGAGTTATTCTTCCAATAATGCTTTTTCTTCTGCACAGTGGTTTGTTATGAATAGTCAAAATGAAATTAATTTACCGGAAAATATTTATTGGTGGACAATGACACCATCAAATATGTCAGAAAGATACGGTGCAACTGCGCCAGATGTCTTTACAATACGAATGAGAAGTTCTTCTTCGATATATTTACATAATAGTGATCTTACTACTCAATCAACTACATTGGTAAGACCTGTAATTAGTTTGAAAGCATGTGTTAAATATTCAAGTGGAGACGGTACTCCAACTAATCCATATCAAGTAACAATAGATAGTACATGCGCTACTGCTGAAAATTAAAACTGAATTATTCAGTTTTTTCTTTTTGGGGTATTGAACTCAATCAAGTAATTTGATAAAATTTATATAGATAGTAAGGAGTGACTTTTATATGGAAAAAGATATAAAAAAGAGTGCTAAGTTAACATTATTAGTAGGAATATTAATGTTAATTGTAATCGCAACATCAACTACATACGCTTATTTTAAAACAAGAATTAAAAGTCCTGGATCTAAGATAAGTGTAACAGGTAGTAATTTTAGTTTGAATATAACTGATAATGCATTGACTGCTAGTGGTTTAAAACCAATATATGATAAAAATAAATCTACACAGGCAGTAAAGAAAGAATTTACTATATCTATTGGAAGCGATGGAATAACAAGTGCTTGTTATGACTTATACATTGATATAGAAAGTTTAGGAAGTAATTTAAGAAATAAATACTTCAAGTACGAAATAACTAACGGAACTGATACATATGCAGGTAACTTTAGTGGAAGAACAGATGGTAGTCAAATATTAATAATGAGAAATCAAAATATAAATACTACAAATACATCAAATAGTTATACTTTATATTTGTGGTTAGCTTATGGAGATAATGATGATTCACAAGGAGAATTATTAACTGGAGATGCTGCTTCAAGAACTTATAAAGGAAGAATACTTGCTAAGGCAGTAACAGGTAGTTGTAAAGAAACAGATACAGATCCAACAATGTATTCAGTAAATTTATTAGTTGTAAACGGAACGAGTGATAAATCAAGTCAAGAAATTATAAAAGGAAAAAGTGCTACTTTTAATATAACACCGAATGATGGTTATACCTTAGAAAAGGCAACAATTAGTTGTGAGAACGGGTTATTAACAAATTCTACTTTAACTATATCGAATGTTCAAAATGATATAACATGTGTTATACAACTTGGTGAAGATGGGCTATTTAAAAGTGGTACATTAGCTGCACAAATAATAGCTGATAACCCGACAATTTCTACTAGAACAGATTTTAGTGTGACCAATAACGAGACCACAACAGGTACAATTTATGTACAAAGTAGTACTGTTACTAATCAAATGACAGAAGATACAAATAATGACGGTATAGGAGAAGATACTTTTTATTATTCAGGAAATACAACAAATAACTGGGCTAAGTTTGGAAACTTCTACTGGAGAATAATCCGTATAAATGAAGATGGAAGTGTAAGACTTTTATTTGCTGGTACTAATCACGTGACTGGAAGTGGTAGTAGTAAACAATTTGGTGTTTTAGAACAACAAACTGGGTATTCATTAACAAATACAAGTGGTATGTATGTGGGATATATGTATGGTACAGGTGGTTCTCTAGCAAATAATAGAACAAATGAAAATGATAGTGAGATTAAAACATATATAGATACATGGTATGAAAGCAACTTACTAACTAATTATGATAAATATATAAGTAAAACAGCAATTTATTGTAATGATAGAAGTACTTATAATAATAGTTACACAACTTCAGCTGCATTTAATTATGCAAGTTATACAAGAATTGAAGAAAATAAAAATCCTACATATAAATGTGGAGGAAATGGTACAGGTGGATTATTTGAATCTAAGCAAGCAGTTGCTGATAAATTTAGTGCAAGTACTACAGGTGGAGGAAATGGACAACTAAAGTATCCTATAGCATTAATGACAATTGATGAATTGGCTTTCGCAGGAGGTGCAATTTCAAGTAATGCTACAAATGCATGGTTTTATTCAGACAGTGAAGGTTATTCAATAATAGGTAGTGGCTATTTTTGGACTATGTCACCACGAAATAATAGTTCAGCTGATGCGGGTTCATGGATTTATGCTGTTCAAGGACTTTTAGGACAACTTCAATATTCTCGTATTGCTTTATCTGATTGTCAAATTAGACCAGTTCTATCTCTAAAATCTTGTGTTAAATATTCAAGTGGAGACGGTACTCCAACTAATCCATATCAAGTAACAATAGATAGTACATGCGAAACTGCCGAAAATTAAAACTGAATTATTCAGTTTTTTCTTTTTGGGGTATTGAACTCAATCAAGTAATTTGATAAAATTTATATAGATAGTAAGGAGTGACTTTTATATGGAAAAAGATATAAAAAAGAGTGCTAAGTTAACATTATTAGTAGGAATATTAATGTTAATTGTAATCGCAACATCAACTACATACGCTTATTTTAAAACAAGAATTAAAAGTCCTGGATCTAAGATAAGTGTAACAGGTAGTAATTTTAGTTTGAATATAACTGATAATGCATTGACTGCTAGTGGTTTAAAACCAATATATGATAAAAATAAATCTACACAGGCAGTAAAGAAAGAATTTACTATATCTATTGGAAGTGATGGAATAACAAGTGCTTGTTATGATTTATATATAGATGTAACTTCATTAGGAGAAAACTTAAGAAATAAATATTTCAAATATGAATTAACTAATGGAACAGATACATATACAGGAAGTTTTAATGGAAGAACAGATGGTAGCCAAATACTAATAATAAGAAATCAAAATATAAATAATACAAATACATCAAATAGTTATACTTTATATTTATGGTTAAGTTATAGTGAAACAGAAGAACAAATAGATATACTTTCTGGAGATAGTACTTCAAGAACATTTAAAGGCAGAATACTAGCAAAAGCAGTAACTGGTACTTGTAAAGAAAGTGATACTGATCCAACAACTTATATGGCAAGTGTAGTAGTTAGAAATGGTTCAAGTGATAGTGTAAAAAAAGAAGTATTAAAAAATGGTACAGTTGTTTTTACAATAACACCAAAAGAGGGTTATACATTAGAAGATGCCACGATAAATTGTGAAAATGGGGTTTTAGAAGGAAATAAATTAACAATAACAAATATGCAAAGTGATACAACATGTGTTATACAATTGGGTGAAGATGGACCGTATGCAACAGGTACATTAGCATCACAAATATTGAAAGATAATCCAGTTATTAAAGTTAGAACTGATTTTAGTGTGGCAAACACCGATGATACTACTGGTACTATATATGTACAAAGTAGTACATCTACAAGTCAAATGACAGAAGACACTGATGGAGATGGTATAGGTGAAGATACCTACTATTATTCAGGTAACACAACAAATAACTGGATAAAGTTTGGAGGTTATTATGTTTACCGTGGTACTAACAGTGCAGGAACAAAAACAAGAGATTTTGATACAATGGAAAAATGTACAAGTAATTCAATTTATGGAAATAATTGTACAGCTATCTTTAAAAGTTATTATTGGAGGATAGTAAGAATAAATGAAGATGGAAGTGTAAGACTTGCTTATCACGGAGAATCAACAGAAGAAACAAAACCAATAATAGATTCAGTTGCTAATCATTGGTGGAATAATGAAGGTCATGATGATTCTTCTTATTTAGATACTAATTATGCATCAAGAGCAAAAACGGCAATTGATTATTGGTATATGGATAAATTTGTAGATAAAAACAATGGAACATCATACAATTTTGATGACTATGTAAGTTTGACTGCTTTATATTGTAGTGAACAAGCTTATTATAAAAGAGTAGAAACTACAAATGGATATTATTACAGGTCAATAGCACAATTAAGAGCAACGGCAAATACGCCTTCATATTTATGTGGCGGAGATGGATTGGGAGGAACAGCAACAACAGTTTCAGGAACAGCAAAAAAATTATCAGCGAGTACAGCATCAGGCGGAACAGGAACTCTTTATTGTACATCTACTGAGTCTTATGAACCTTCAAAATCTTGGTATGGATTTAGAAAATTAGATACTACAACAAAATGTCCAATAGCAATGCTAACACTAGATGAATATATGTATGCGGGATATAAATACGGTTCACAGTATAATTCAGATGACTATAAAATACATTTATTTGTAAATTCAAATAATGCAAAAATATCTGGAGTAACAAATATATATACATTTACACCTTGGACAGATGAAAAGACTCTTTATATTACATATAGTGGTTATTCAGATAATAATTCAGAAGGTGGAATAAGACCATCATTATCACTAAAAGCTTGTGTTAAATATTTAAGTGGTGATGGTACTCCATCTAATCCATATACTGTAACAATAGATAGTGCATGTTCATCAGCAGAAAATTAGAAATGATCAAAAGATACTAGACAACATCATTAAATTGTGGTATTCTTTAGTGGTAAAACAAATGAAAGAGATGTTATATATAGGAGTTTATAGAGAGTTAGTGGTTGGTGTAAACTAATAATGAATAT
>CAKORV010000015.1 GCA_934101625.1 uncultured Bacilli bacterium
AAACTTTTAATTGAATTAGCCACTCTACCTTGCTTTCCTATTACTCGTGACATATCACTTTCACTTACTAAGATTTCCAAAATTGTACCTTCTTCAGTTACAAATTTTTTTACCTTAACTAAGTCACTTTCTTTAGCGATGTTAGTAACAAGAAACTCTGCAAATTCTTCTATACTCATTACTTAGCATTTCTTTCATTATGGAATTTTTCCATAACTCCAGCCTTACTTAATAAATTTCTAACTGTATCAGTTGGCATAGCACCATTTCTTAACCATTTAAGAGCAACTTCTTCATTAATATTTATTTTTGAATCTTCTAATGGACTATATGTTCCAACTAATTCAATAAATGATCCATCTCTCCTATCATGGCTATCTGCTGCTACTATTCTGTAATAAGGTTTCTTTTTACTACCCATTCTTTTAAGTCTTAATTTTACCATTATATATACCTCTCTTTCTGTGTATAATACTAACATACATAAAATCAAATGTCAACCTTTTTTGGTTGACATTGTTTTTTTAAAATTAATTATTTTGTTCATATTCATTTATTATATTATCTAAATATTCAAAGTGATGTTCTACTATTCCTTCACTATTTAAACTAGACATTACGCATAAGTTTCCTGGAATTCTCTTGTTATCAAAAGGATTTATTAAATCATTATCTATAAGTCCACTACTTTCCAATACATATAATCTTGTACATATCTTATCTACTTTATTGTTTAATAAATTTTGTTCATAAATTGTTTTATCAGAAAAGTAAACTTCTGTTGCCATTTCAACTTCTGTTTTTATTCTTTTTAAACTTTTTATTTTAGCTTCTTCACTTATTTTTTGTAATCCAAATATAGAACCAGACATAACTACCATTAATATAGCTATGACCACTAATAATTCTGTTAAAGTAAATCCTTTTTTATTCATTGTTTTCACCTACTATAATAAGTATACTACATTTTGAAAAAAGAAAAAAGGCTATTTAGCCTCAACTATTAATTTAATAGCAGTTCTTTCTTCACCATCAATTACAATATCACTAAATGCCGGGGTACATACTAAATTTTTTCCTGTAGGAGCCGTATATCCTCTTGCAATAGCGATACCTTTAATAGCTTGATTAAGTGCACCAGCACCTATTGCTTGTATTTCTACACCATTATTTTGTTCTCTAAATAAATTTGCAATAGCGCCTGCTACTTTTTGTGGTACACTTTTTGATGATACTTTAAT
This sequence comes from uncultured Bacilli bacterium, assembly GCA_934101625.1. GTDB lineage: Bacteria > Bacillota_I > Bacilli_A > RF39 > UBA660 > CAKOLN01. Next base: position 1,242 of record CAKORV010000015.1, read on the forward strand.
TATATCCATAATATAATCCCCCTTTAGTAAAATATATTATTTTATTAATAAAGTATGACTATTTTATAAATATTTTTTTATTTTCAAATATAGATCTTTTTCTTTTCCATTTGAATGTAATTCTTGTAAACTAATATTTTTTAATCTGTTTAAATCTTTTAAACTCATTTTAGAAAGTGCATAATCTATTTGATTCTTATCATACATTCTAAAAATATCATAAATACTTATTGGCCTTTTTTTTACTGATTTATTCATTCTTTTTAGTGCTATATTAATAATTTTATATATTGAGGCTTTACTAACACTATATTTTTTTGATAATTCTTCTTGTGTTAATTTACGATAATTTAAGGCACCAAAGTATGACAATACTATGTCTTTTTCTTTTTCACTTAAAAACTTTAATCTTAATTCAATCATTATTTGATTAATAGATTTTTCTTCTTCATCTACTTTATTTTTTAAAGTAGTTATTAATTCTTCTTCTGACTCATTATTAATTTTTTCATTTAAACTTTTACTACAATAATTCCTGTAATAGCAATATATGTAATAACTTATTTCATTATCTATACTTTTTGTGGCATATGTACTAAATTTAGTTTTTAAATGCATTGAATAATTTTCAACTGCATTAATTAAACCAATTGTACCTACCATAAATAAATCTTCTTTGTCTATAGTATTATTATTAAATTTTTTATAAATACTATGTACAACTAATTTTAAGTTATGTTCAACAATAATATTCCTAATATTTATATCTTTAGTTTCTGTGTATTCTTCAAATAACCTTTTTTCTTCATCGTTATCTAATGCATTTTTTAAATCATTAATATTTATACTCATATTATTACTCCCTTTGATTTAATATCATATCAAATATATTAAAAAAAAGAAATAGTTAATTTTATTTAACTATTTCACATTCGTTTACTGGAATAAACTTGTTATTTTTTAATCTGTATAAAATATTACAATGACCTACTTGATCGTAGTATTCTTTTGTTAAAATAAATTCAATTTTGTTGTCATTAAATATATCAATAACATTATTAATTTTTATAAAATTACTTTCCAATAATTCTTTTGGATATTCTTCACTTAAAATATAATATTTACTTTTATCTTTATAAATTAATATATTAAAATATTTATTACTCATAAATCCACTATTAATAAGATATATTGTTTCATTGTCTTTATCTCCATCAAAATCATGAGTTATATATTGTATATTATTTTTATTTAATGATTGTTTTGTTAAGTCTGATAGTTCATTTATTACTTCATTATCTTCTAGTGTATTTGTTTCAAAATAATATTGTGTAATTTCAGGAGAACCTTCATACATTAAAGCGTATTCTCCATTTTTAAAAATATTTTTGTTATCTCTATTAAATATATACATTTTAGATGAACTTCCATCATAAAATAATTTATTTGTGTTATAGTTTTGTCCATCTATATATGTATTATATTTTAAATTATTGTAAGCAGTTAAATCTTTGGATATATCTTTGCAATTCCATTTAACACACTCAATTATAGAAAAGGGGTATGTAATTAAAGTGTAAGTATTTTTTTTATTCAAAATTTCTATTATGAAATATATTCCTAATATTAGTAATGTTATAAATCCAAGTGTAAACATTAAACCTATTTCAAATTTATTATCTTTTTTCATTACATCACCCTTTAAAATATTTTTATTAATTTGTACGAAGTTGAAGTATTTCCATATGTGTCCCTTACTGAAGTACCTCTGCCAGCTGGATCTGACATTAATATATCATCTGAAGTTGTTCCTGTAACATAAACCCAGTGTCCATCATTTTTAACACTTATTATTACTTGATATCCTTCATTTAATTTAGATGTTATAAAGGCTCGTTTATTTTCAAATGAACCACTCAAGCTGTCTGCCGAGTATGAATAATGTCCTGCACCAACTGCAGTTCTAAGAGCACAGTCATTTCTTAAATTATTTCCTTCAAAACAATTTTTGGCATTTAGTGCTAAGACAAAATTTCCGGGATTAAAATTATCAATTAACAGATTACCACCGGAATCTGCAAGAAGTTTTGCATAAGCAGTAATTAAACATCCGGCATCTGCCATTGTTGCTCCTGATCCGAATGGTTGATTTGCCCACGGTTCATTACCACCTTGTCTCCAAGAATCCCAAGGCCCAGTAGCAACATAATCTGTTCCATCTCCTGTATATTTTATGTCACAATCTGCACTTTTAAGAGTAAAATTCTGATCTCCATATTGAAATTGCAAAAGTTCTATATAATCTAAGCCTGCTAAGGAAGAATCAGGAGTTCCATTTTTTAGCCATTTAGCTAACTTCACATTATCATATTGAGCTGATGCAACTTTTCCATTTGAATTTACTAACACTTGTCCAACAGTTTCTTTTACATATTGTCTTAATGCTGAATCAGCGGGTAATGGCTCTACTTTATTACATTGACTATTATTTTGAGCTGCTTCATTATCAATAGGTAGCATAATAATATTATTATGATTACCTGAATCATAGCATCTGTAACATCCCTTGTCAGGATCACAATATGTTTGTCTAGTAGTTGAATTTGCGATTTGTATAATTGATTGACCATCTTTTTTTGTTTTGTTACCATTTGCAAGTAAAAAACTTCTTACCATTACAGAAAACGCTTTAGACGTTGCTTCTGTATTTGTAATAAATTGTGTACTTTGCCAAGGTGTATCTCCAGCTTCTGCAAAAACAGTACCTAATACGTATTTTTCTACATCAATTAGATCCATTCCCATTGAACTGTTTGGAGTATATTCAAACGCATCAAACCTTATTGATGAAGGATACATTAGTTCTACTTTCATCCCACTAGAATCAACTGTACCAATGGAATCATTGCTTGAATCTCCTGTTGTTCCATTTTCCAGTTCACTATAATCACATTCCACATCAAATGAGTCAGTTGAACCATTTCCTCTTTTACCCACTAATTTACCGACATCGGAGTCATATCCCAATAAATAATTTCCATAATCTTGTCTATCAGAAATATGTTCAATAAACTTTTCTATTTCCTTTGCTACAAAGAAATCAAATGTAACGGTTCCTGTTGTTGTAAATTCTTCCATATATCTAGGATATCTTGTGAATATAAACCCAGTTGAATAATTATATGTTTTACCATTTGCTAAAGTAAATTGTGCTCCATCATCACCTTCTTTATCAGGGTACGCTTTGTGTTCATATATTCCAATACTTGGTGGTTTTTCACCATAAAAACTTTGTACTCTATCTATACATTGACTTGATGTTGCATTATATGATGCCTCTATATTTTTATCTGCTTGATATCCACGATTTCCTGATTTTGGCATTACACTTCCATTTATTTCATTTAATAATGAAATAGTATTATATCCTGTCGATACATCATATCCATATCTTAAATAAAGTTTATATTTATCTACATCAATCTTGTAGCTATCTTGTATGTATCTGACACAATCCCATCTTTCAGGATCATCACTAACTTTTTCCCAATTCCAGTAGTAGTAATTAGAGTGAAAAAGATATTGATCAATTAATCTTCTTATGTCAGATCTTTCAAAAATTGTTTTTCCATTAGCGCGCTTATGACCAAACATCAAATTTATCGCATCTAAATCACTTGTTATATCTCTTTCTCCAGGTTCTTTGTCATTTTCTACTTTTGCATCATTATTAACGTATGGAGTAATAAATGGTTCACCATCTTCATTATAATTCTGAGTTTCAAACGAGTAATAAAAGGTATTCATTATATAACCTGGTGCTATATTTGTAATATGTGTTTTAGTTTCATAACTTTCTAGTTGTTTTTTAAAATATTGCATAAACTCACAAGGATCGCTCATTGCTGATATACCTAAAAATAGTCTAATTGATGCAAAAAATCCTAGTTTACATTCTATTTTATTTCCATTTTCATCAACTGCTGAACTAACCATATTTTCTATTTCTTTACGATTCATTCCTTCTTCATAAACACGATCTTTGTTATTATACATGTAATCATATTCTTCATTTGTTGATGTTGCAGAATCGTATGAATTTTCTCCCGATAATCCAAATTTCATGCTTATACTACTTATAACTAATTGAAAAGGATTTGATAATACTGAGGCAACTGTAGCCATTAATACTATACCTATTAATGATACAGAAATAAGTAGTAATATTTTACCAGCACCTGTTTTAAAAAAACTCATCAATGCCTTGGCGTTTTTTATATCTTTAATTGTGTTTATACCTTTATTAACTACATTTGGTATATCACTTGTATTAGAATCTTCTTCATCATCTTCTTTAGCTTTATTAAGTGCATTTCTTCCTATGGCTCCTGCTACATTTCTTGCAATGTTTTTAGGATTAAGTTTTTCTCTTAATCCTTCTTTTCCATCAGTTAAACCATCTTTTGGTGCTAATGAAGGAGTGTCAGTTATTTCGCTTGCAGTATCTTTACTAGTTCTTTTTGTATCATTATTTAAATTAGTTTTTTTAGATGCTTCAAGTCTTTCTTTTATTTCTTCACTACCATTTCGATTTGGAGTATTTTGAATGCCAAAAGGGCGCACAGGTTTCTGTGCGCTATTGTTGGTTGTTTTAGGTTTTAAATCATTTCTTTCGTCATTCATTTTTTACCACCTATTTACTAATTATAGACCTCCACCAGAACCAAATGATTCTAACTCTTCAGGAGTAACTATAACATTTATTCTCATTCTTCTAGAACCACAAACGAATAATGCTTCACCTTGATTATAACGTTTAATTGATTCTTTTTCTTGATCATTTAAGTCTATTAATCTACTTAAATCTTCTACTGCTTGTTTTTTTAGTCCCATTACTAAATAGTAACTTGCATTATCGAATATTGCTTTTCCATGAACGATAACTTCAGGACTTGCAAAGTCTGTAGGTTGTTGTGTAATTATAATTGTTCCAGTATTATATTTACGACTTCTTCTTTGAACTTGTGCTAGGAATTCTGCTCCAAGTGTGTTTCTGTCAGCCAATAAAGTATGGGCTTCATCAACCATTAATACTGTATTTGTTGATTTATCCAAGCATAATCCCCAAGCATGTTTTAGTATATTGAAGAATAATGCGTTTTTTATATTTGCATCAGTATTCATTAATTCTTTTATATTAAATACTATAAAGTCACTATCTGGTTGAACAGTAGTATGACCAGTGAAATAATATCTCAATTCTTTAGTTAATGGTCTTATCTTTAATTCAAGTCTTTCCATTACTTCTCTCTCACGTGTTCTTTCAGTCATAGATAATAATCTACCCTTAATTGTTGCATAAACATCATCGAAAGTTGGATAATCTTCACTTGTAAATTTACTAAAGTCTGTATCAGCTGTTATTTTATATCTAGCATAGGTATCCTGTAATACTTCACTAAATAATGTCAATACATCTTCTTCGATATCAGGGCTATAATACTTCATAAATGCTTTTAATGATTGCAATGTTCTTGTTAAAATTGTATAGCCAAGGCCAGCAGCAATGTCTTCTTCATCTGCATCAACTACTACTTCAAGTGGATTTATCATTCCATATCTGCCACCTTTACCTAAATCGATAAAGTCTCCACCATAAAGTCTAGTCATATCTTCTAATTCACCTTCAGGATCTATTGCAACTATTTTATGACCATTTCTTATGTTAGTTCTAAGCATTAATTTTGCTGCAGTAGATTTACCACTACCAGAAGTACCTAACATAATCATGTTAGCATTATTTCTATTAAATTCTTTTTTAATCTGATACAAGAATTGATTGAATAAAATTATACCACCTGAGAAATCCACACCTAATAAGCAAGATAATCCTGGGTCTTTTATGCTATCAAATACAAATGGATACATTGCAGACATAGTTACACTTGGTATTGGTGTACCTATTCTTTCTTCTATATCATTTGGTGGGAAAATTGGTAAACAACTTTGTAGTATTTTTTCTTGTTCAAACCTTAATACTGTACCTTTCATTCCCATTGCATCTAAGTAGTTTTTAACTTGTACTTTTTTATTTTCAAGTTCTTCTTGACTATCAGCAAGTACCATTACATGCATTTGAAAGTCAAAGATTCTTGCTTGTGTTGCAGTTAATTGACTAATAAATGTTTCAATACTTTCATAGTCTTGTCTAATTCTTTCTTGTGCTGTTCTATCATGTTCATCTTTATATTTAACTTTCATATCAGCAATTTCTTTGTTTAACATTTTTGTTAATACTGAAAATTGGATAGGAATGTGTTTTATAACAATTTTAATTCCAGAATATTGAGTAAGGTTTGCTAAATATCCTTCATTAATCATTTTAGGATAACTAATTATAGTTAGAAAACAACAATATTTTCCACTTATAACCATATCTCCAGCTCTAAATTCTAGCCCTTTAGGCGCTAATTGACTTTTTAAGTTCATTCAGTAATCACCGTCCCAAATTCTGTTCTATTATTATCATTTAAGAATCCTTCCATTAAAACTCTCAAATCATCATTACTTGTTTGCTTGGCTGTTAATCCACATGTTGCGAATCCACTTACTAAGTTTTGAATTTTCTTTTGAATTATTTCTGGTCTTCTTTCTTTGAATATTATGAAATATTCAGTATCAACCACTCCAACTTCTTTACTCATAAACATATTTGCTTTATTTATATCTTGCATTATAAGTTTTTTCATAACTGGAGTAGTTACATTGTTATACATAAGTTGTAAAGCACTTAAGTATACATGTATATCTACTGGACGACCTGAAACCATAATCCAAAATTCATAATCTAATGAGTTGTATAAATTTCTTAAATTATATATAACATTTCTTTGTGTATCATAATCCATGATAAATATGTTTTTAGGTTGAATTTTTACACCTGTAACTTGGTAACCATCTTCTGTTTGAATACAACCATTTAATATTGATTTAATAGGTAACCAGTTTTCTGCATATTTTTGATCTTTTGAATTAATTTTACTCTTCTCCGTACTCATTTCTTACACACCATCCTTTCCAATAATATATTCTTCTACTTACAAATAGAAATTTTAACATATCTTTAGTAAATTCCATTACATTATGGTAATATGCTACGGGTACTACTAGAAGTCCTCCTAAGCATATTGGTATTAATTTTAAAACTGTTGCCCATAAATCTGAATTACCTATTACTAAAAACAATATAATTGTAAGTGCCAATCCTACTAAAAATACTAATAAGTCAACTGGTCTCATAAAGTTAAATATCAATTGACCACTTTTACTATTGGCTGGTATTAAATACATATTCATTTATTCTTTCCTCCTATCGTCCGTTTGAATTTTTTCCTGCGGTTGTTGCATGTTGATATTTTAAAGATTTCTTTTCGTTATTTGCTGCTTTCAAATCATTTTTTACTGCTTTTTCTTCATTCTTATATGATGAGTAGAAATCTCCTGTTTCAGTTCCACTACCTATAACTTCTTTACCATTTGAATTTCTTGTTAAGTCATAATGTGCACGCTGAGAGTCTGAAAGCTCTGAATAATTTTTTCTTGGATCAATTCTTTCTCCTGATGAGTTTTTATAGAAAATATTACCTTCAGTATCTTTTTCTAGACTTTCTTTTCCAAAGTTATTTAATGCATTGTGCTCATAATTATTTCTTGCTACTGTAACATTGTTTCTTAATCTTTCTATTTCTCTTACATCACTTTGTCCACTTGCTAGGTAAGCATTATATTGACTTTGTGCAGCTATTACATCAACATCATCATCAACAGTACCACGTTTTCTAGTTACAATATTACCATTTTTATCTTCAAATTCAACATTTCCGTTTGCATATTGATTTAATGCTTCAGTTTTAAACTTATCAAGTAAATCTTTTCTCTGTTGAATATCATTTGCTTTATTATCTACTCTTTCTCTATAGCCAAGAGAATTATTGATATTTCCACTAACATATCCAAATAAGCCATCTGCTCCTCTAATATTTTTGCCTAAGTTAGTACCGGCCTTAGATTGTGCAACTGCATTTTTTATGATACCACCAACGTTTTTAGCATTTTGTCCTTCTTTAGCACCATTTGTTGCTCCTTGAAGTCCGCCTAAAAGTGCTCCGCCAAATCCTCCAGTTATGCCACCAGCAACAGCGCCTGTAATTAGTCCAGTAGTTCCACCAATAACACCTTTTAATGTTGCTCCAAAAGATTTAGCTCTACCGCCACTTAATTTTACTCCAATGGCATCTTCAATTAATTTGGGTAATTCTTTCATTCCTTTGAAAACACCAACAATTATAATTGTGTTAAAAAACCAATTTGATTCACCAGTTAAGGTTTGTGATACGCCTTCTGAAAATACATCTGTAATCAAAGATAACAATGCAAATGCTAAGTAAAGTGTCATTACTCTTAAAAATACCTGAGCATAAATTCCAAAATATAATCCCATGTAATTTTTCAGCTTTTCATCGCCTTTTTTTAAATCAACTGACATAATGACAGGTATTGGAAATAATATTTCTAATATAATTAATTTAACTATTCTAATTGCTAATTCTACTGAGTAAGTTATAAAATAATAACAAAGTATTATTCCAACTATAAATGGCGCTATTGGTAAGTAATCAAAATATTTATAATGACAACCTATTAATGTAATAATTTCTGCCTGACCACTACCTACATTGTTATACGCGTTATTACAATTCGACATATCTCCACCACTAGCATTTGCCTTTGGTTTAAAAAATTGTAACCAAACGGTGTTTGTATATTGTTTTGCAACATCTATCGATTTCATTTTATCTGCATCGCCAGCATTGTCTCCATAAACAATTTTTTGTATAATTTGACTTTCAAAGACAATTTCTTGAAATTCACCTAATTTTTGAAAAATAAACTTTGAAGAGATAAGTAAGATTACAGCTATAATTATTTTTCTTATAATAGTTGTTCCCATTTGAGTAGCTTTTCCAGCATTATCTGGATTTACAATATAATTTATCAACGTTAACGATAACTTAAATAATGCAAAAATACCTGCAAGTAACATTGCTCTTTGTATAATATCATAAATCTTATCAAATTGTCCTTTTCCAGAGGCTCCAAAAATTTCGTATGACATTTCTAAAACTTTGAAAAATCCATTTAAGGCAACACATGCTATTGAATATATACCATAGTCAATAAGAATAAGTAGTTCAGTAATGATTGGAATAGAAAAACCTAATATTCCAATACAATTTCCAAGTATATTCATGTTATATTCTCACTCCTTTACATTAAACTATTCCACATAATATATCTTTTCCTACAATCAATCTTCCAATTATATTTATTAACGTTGGTAATAAAAGTACTACTATAACTAATATAATTCTTGTTATGATTTTTTTAATTGTAGCAGATAATAAATCTTTGTCTTTTGTAATTGTACCCATTAAATCTAAAATGCTCATTGCTATTGCTATCAAAATTGCTACTACTTTAACAATTATAAATGCATTTTTTAAAAAATCTATTAATTTTTCACTTAGATTATCACAGTCAATAGTTCCTCCACCTATTCCACTTGGATATTTTACACCATATTCTTTTGCCGCTTCATTTGCAGTTTTTTCATCTGTGATTTGAGATGCCTGTTCTTCAAATAAACAATTATCAGATTTTTTCGTAGTAATATAATACTTCGTATTATCTCCACTCCAGCAGAAATATAGTTCACTAAACTCTGGACATTTATCAAAATTTCCTAAATCCTTAAAACTAATATTATAGCCTTCAACAGTAAATGAAGGAGACAAGCCATCATCATATGTTTTTGTTACTGGATTATTATTTCCGGATTTAACGCTTACTTTGATCTTTCCTGTATTGTATTTTTTGAAATTAAACGACAATTGCTTCTTAAAAACCAACCCATTGCCGCCTCCATTAGAGTAATCTCCTTGTTTATAATAATACTTATAACTATTACTTCCATTACTACAATCTAATACTACTTTTTCTGCATTTTCATCGCTTTTGCCTTCGGAATTAGTAGGACCTGATGTTGGTCGATTACTAAGTATATCCGTTATATCAGGATCCGCATCAAAGAAAATGTAAACATTAGAAAGATTATTCATAGATGACCTATCTATATCTAAAGTAGGGCAATGATTTTTACCATTTGAATAAAATGCCGAAGTTTTATTTTGATAACTAAAATAATAGTTTCCTACTTCATCTATACCTGCACTTGATAAAAAATCACCATTTTTTATTTCAGTTTTTTTATTACCATTTATTTTATAAAATTTGATATCATTTTCATAAACTTCTACTCTAACTTTATATTTATTTCCGTCATCCTTAAAAGTAAAATTATTATAATCACAAGAAAATTTAAAACCTGTTTCTGCAGCTTTTATATCTAATCCTTTAATATTAAAAATTAATACCAAAAAAATTGAACAAATAATATATTTTAAAAAGTTTTTATTTTTTTTCATAGTAACCTCTATTTCTAATAAATCAAATACTATAATTTACTATAATAATTTTACCAAATTATTATTATTTGTTCAATATAGAATTACAACAAACTAAAAAATATTAAGCATAATTTACTTAATATTTTTGGTTAACTTAGCCGCCTCTTCTTCCTTTTCTTTATTTTCTTCTTCAATTTCTTCCAATACTCTTCGTAATGCTTCTAATCGATAACAAAGTTTCTTTTTGTCCTCGATTTTAAGTAATTTACTCATTTCTTTTTCAACTTCTGGATTTGGAACAATTAATCCTGTTACTTTTTCTTTCTTTACATGTCCTTTATGAAGAGTATCATAAACATAAGTTGCTCTTTTTTCAACTAATTCATAGTTTTTATAATTTTCTGTATAAATATCTCCAAAACCATTTTCCATTATTTGATGTCCATTAACATTTCCAATTGGCCATTGTACAGAACCTGTTGTTGTTCCTGCTAAAAATAATCCTCCAGTTATACCTGCTCCTCCTATAGAATATGTACTTGTATCTAATGGGGCTTTAACAGATGTATCTAAACTTCCACCAGTAGAATCCAATGTAGAACTAAGTACACTTCCATTATCTGAACTTAATGAACCAACTAAAGTATAACCCAATATAATTGCAAGAATTGTTTCTAAAAAATTTCCTTTATTATTACTCATTTTTTTATTTCTCCTTTTTTATAATATTTTACGATTTTCATCTTCTATTTTTAAATAATCTAATATACTATTTAATCTTCTAGCCTTTTTTATCATAATTTCTAGATTATCTTCTAAGTATTTTTCTTTATCCATAAATATTTTACCTAAGTTAATATTTTTATAAAATTCATAAATTTTACTGTTATAATTTTTAATTAATTCTTCAACATATTTTTTTATATTATCATCATCGGGAATATTATTTATATTTATTACTGATAATACAATACGATCTATAATCTCGTGATTATATGAATTTCTAGATAAATATAAATCTTCAATTTCTTTTAAGCATCCACTATTATTAAAAGCAATTTTTAATATTTCGTATTGATTAATTAAATGTGGATATCTTTGTAAATACAATGATGTGTTCCTTAAAAAATAGTACATTTTATCAACATTCAGAATTTTGTTAACATAAGTGATTTCCATATGCTTGTTAAGAAAATCCAATGAAGATATAATCTTATCAACCTGTTCAATATTTTTTTTACTTTTTGTACTTATCAAATACTTTTTACCACTTTTAAAGCTTTCTAATGAACTTTTAATTTCACCAGTTGATACCTCATAATTACTTATCATTTTTTTAGAAAGTAGGATTTTTTTAACTAAATTACTATTAATATCAGTAGGTGGTTGTCTTAGCTCATACATATATGATATATATTCTAATAATGAAATAAAATGTTCATATTCATAAAAGTCTTTTCTTTTTGTAAATTCAAAAGTTTTAATATGCTCTAGTTCATGTAAAATTGTAATATAAATATAAAACTTTCTATCTTCTTCAGTCATGTTTTTAAAGTTATGAAGATTAATTACTATCATATATCTATTCTCTTTTACGTTTGGTTTAATATAGCCCAATGATAAATTTAAGGGTGAAGATATAACTTTTAAATCTACATTTTTTAATTTATTAACTTCAAGTTCTGAACTCAATATTTCATGACAAAAATTTAAATACTTATTCATTTTTCCACCCTTTTTAATTTCATTACACTTTCATTTGATAAAGTTTCATCATATTCTTCATATGTTTCATTTAACATTGGATTTACCTTTATACATTCTGTTTTTAATTCTTCTATTGTCATTAATTCATTTTCAATGAAAGCTCTTATTTTCCATAATTCTTCAATCATTTCTTTTCTATTTATATTTAATTTTGTTGCTGTCTGTTTTACTTGTTCATAATCCAAACTTTCCTTTTCTTTTATAATCTTACGTTCTTCCTTTTCCTTTAATTTGCGTTGAAATTCTTTTATCTTTATCCAATTAAACCTTTGTAGCATAATACAATAAATATCTTTTATCATTAATAATCCCAAAAATGTTAAGATAAGAGGATTTATTCCTAAAATCAAAGTTATTCCTATAATAATTACACCATTTATTAGACTTCTTACATGTATTTTTCCATTATTATACAAATATTTTTTAAAATTTTCTACACTGCTTATACTATTACTGTTAATAACATGATAGTTAATATTTTTCATATTATCATTACGATGAATAAAATTTTCCAGTTTAAAAACCAATCTTTTAAATTTTTCAATACCTAAAAATTTGTAGATTTTTATTTCAATTTTTTCTATATTTGTCATACTACTTCCTTCTTTTAAGTCTGTATACTATCACAAACAGTTTTTATAGTCAATAAAAAAAGAGTGACAACTCACCCTTTTAGTTTAAAATTAATAATTTATATTAATGTATCCTGATGGAATTACTGGTGATGGACCATCACCGAATATTCCACATCCTGCTTCATTAACATCAAATACACATTTAGCACAACTTGTCCAGTTATTATCTTTTGATACAAGATTTACTATCATTTTTGTTAATGCAATAACTAGGAAACATATTACAGCAGCTATTACTTTGTTAATTAATAACTTTTGTGCTTTTTTAATATCATCATCTTTCTTTCCCATTACTGCTTGCGCCATTGTAATCATACCTGATATGATTAATAATAGTGGTACTACAATTTGAATACCAATGATGATATATCCAAATATTGTCCAAACTGGTGCTAAACCATTACATATATCTATGTCTGCAGCAAAACTAAATAAATTCATACATCTCTCTCCTTCTTTTCTATTTTAATTCTATTATATTTTTTTTAAAAAGTCAAATAATTTTACTCTTCAGTCCTAAAATTCACCTTACAATTGCCTGAGCCTGGATTAATTGCACATTGTGCACATTTCATCCATCCATCATCTCCTATTATACTTACGGCAATTTTCATAATTGTTACCATAAGGAACACTAGTAAAGCGGCAATTATCTTGTGTATAAATTTTGATTGGGCTTTTTTTACAGCTCCTGGATCTTTTGTATCAGCTATTGCTTTAAAAAATGTTATTGATCCTGAAACTATTAATAATAAGGGTGTTGCCACATAAGCAATTCTTATTATATATCCAATAAAAGTCCATACACCTACTAGTTCATCACACCAACTCTCTGCATACAGTATTGGTAGTTTAAAAGTTAGCAAGCAAATTATTCCAATTAAATAAAATTTATAGTTATTTTTAGATTTCATAAATCCCCCTATCCTGTTTCAACTTTATCTATACCACAATTACCCTTTGATGGGTTAAATGCACAATTGGCACAACTTGTCCAACCATCATCTGCAACAAGATTTGTTACCATCTTAACTATTGTCACCATTAAAAATATAATAACGGCTGCTATAATTTTACTCACCAATGCTCCTTGTGCTTTTTTTACGGCTCCTGGGTCATTCTTCATCATAGCTTGTATCATAACAATTGATCCACTCACAATTAATAATAATGGAGTTGCAACATATATTACTTGAATAATTAATCCAAATATATACCAAAGTTCATTAAAATCTGAACACCATGAACTTCCACCACTTGAACTATTGCTACTTACTCCTCCAGAGCTTTCTTTAAAGCCATTCCCTCTACTATCAGATATTCCTCCTCCAGTAGTACCATTACCTCTACCAGAACCATTTGTTGTGTCATTTGTGTTGTCATCTTCATTATCTAGTAATACAAATAAATCTTGTGGTTTAAGGCTAATTTCACTTGCATTTACCCTATTAATTCCAATAAAGCTTACAAATAATGTAAGCATTATTATTAAATATTTAGATTTAAACTTCATAAACCCTCCTACATTTTAAATATTCCTAATAATTTATCTTTAGCTGATTCACTACTACCAGTTCTAGCCTGTTTAGTAAATCCCAATTTAGCTAATAGATTATCTATTTCAGCATGATATGCTTCTCTATCATTTAGGCTAGGAATATTTGCATATACCTTACATCTCGCTTCATATTCAAAGTCGGGTAATTCAGTATTAGAAACATAACTTTGATTTAATATTATTTTATCATTATTATGCTTATCAAAGATTCTTCTATCTCTTTTAAACATTTTATTTAATTTTAATATTGAAGGTTCTACTAAACATAATACATTATTACATATATCAGGATCACTATAATTATTTAAATCAAGCAATATGACATTATAATCTCTTCTTTTCATTATTTCTTTAGGTAAATCTAAACTAGTTGTATGTATCATTTCTTTATCATCAAAGTAAGTAAAATCTCTTTTATCAACTTCCATAGCACACACACTATAATTAGTTTCTAAGTTCTTTTTCATCATATAAACTAATGTAGTGGCACCTGCCCCATCAGTTAGACTTTTTACTCCAATTACTCTAGTTTTACCACCAGATAAATCATCTCCATAAGAACCCTCTAAATTCATATTATGAATATGTGCTACATCACGATATGAATTAGGATTTTGCATTAGATAATTAATACCATCTAAGTTTCTAGTAAAATTATATATACCCATAGATATTAATTTAGATAAGTAAGCACTGCTAGAACTTTCTTCACTATCATCTAAAAGTAAAATAACTTTTCCCATATCTAAATTAATACTCAACTTTTGCAAGTTGTCTAAATTAGTATAATCTTTTATTGCTGTAATATCAAGTATCATTCTATCAAAGTAAAAATTAGTAAAATTTTCAATGATATCGTTTACATCATATACACCTTCTAAAGATTTAATAACTGGTATATCTAAACTTAATAGCATTTCTTTATATTTATTTGCAATTATAACATTCATGTTTTATCCTCCTTGATTAATCCTGTACATTATATATTACTTTAGTTTCTCCTCTAATTGGAATGGTAAATGTTTGCCATATTAAAGGAATTTCTATATTAATGAATGTAGTTACTTTGTAGTATGCACCACCATTAGATGTCCATACTTTTCTTACACAGTATCCACCTTCTCTATAATCACTTGTATTATCACATTTACTACTATCAATTGTTGTAGTAGCAGCTCCAGCTTTCCTTAGATAATAGTATATTTTATCTTCTGTTCTATTACTAGATTTTAATCTATCATCTGTTTCAGCAGATATGTTACTGCCTGTATATGTAGTATATCCTTCATTTTCTTCTATAGTATTAATTATATAGTTTTTTGTTTTAAATGCCTTTGTATAGTTTATTGAATAGGCTAAATAAGCAGAAAAGAGTACTATAAATAGTACTACAAAGCCTAATAACCATGTTCCTCCAATTGACTCTCTCATTTACAATACTCCTTTTTTAATAACTTATTTTTTATTAATCATCTACTACTATATCACTACCAGTAGTACAACCTTTTGTACCATCACATTTACAAACCCAACAGCTTGTTTTATCACTTGCAGTTTTACACTTTGTAGTATCTGTAGACTTTTCTGCAGTGTATCCAGGTCCATAAGTATTACAAGTTTGTTGAACTATAGTTCTTTGAATCATAGGCCATACAAATGCATAGAATAAAGCGGCTACTGCTGCGATTGCGATAACAGTAATAACTGTCATATTTAATTCACCTGTTGCTTCTTTCATTTATATCCTCCTCCTTACTATTTCTTATTTTATTATACATTATCTAATATGTATTATCAATATTTTATTACTTTTCAGAAACTTTTTTTGTTTTTTTCTTTACATTCCTTTTACTTTTCTTTGCTTCCTCTATTTGTTTTAATCTATCTTCTTTAATGTTATCTAAATGTTTATAAGGATCTTCATCAATTAATTTAGCAAGTATTTTCTTAAACTTTTTGTCACTTATAAATATTTCTATAAAGTTTTCTATTGTAAGTATTAACCCAAAAGTTATGAAATAATATGCTATCATCATTGTTTGTACTGTGGTTTCATGATAAAAGTTAATTGAAGTTAGCAATCCTAATACTCCTATTACAAATGTTGTGATAAATTTAATAGTCCACATAAAGTTATCTTCTTTTTTTAAGACTAAAATTCTATAACCACGATTAACAATTTCTAATACACTAAATATTGTTAAACCTAATCCAAGAGTAATAGATACACTATCAGATTTATATATAAACATAAACGTTGCGATTATTGTACTTATTAATGCTAATATTAATGTTTCGTAATCATCTTCTTTTCTTCTTACAAAATATGTTATTACTTTAATAAATGCTAAAATATAAAAAAGTATTGAAATATATAATATAATATCTATAAGTCCAAATGTTTTAAATATCATTATTAGAATTCCCATAACCATAATTAGTATGTTAGATATTAAATTTGCCTTTAATGATAAATCTGTATTTTTTAGTGTTTCCTTCACTCTAACCACCTCTATTCTAAAATAATTTTACAAAAAATTAGATAATAAGTCAATTATGAATGAGTAACTTTTTTAAATCTTCTTCTAATTTTGAAATATCATTAGGACTCATGAATAGAAATACAGAGTTTTCATATTTACTTAGTTTATAAGCCTCATCTATATTTATATGATGTCCATTTTTAAGTTTATTTATTATTATATCAGATGTTATATTTTTAAAGTCTTCTTTATTTTCTCTAGCGCCATGTATATCCATTATATAAGATTCATCTACTTCGTTAAATATTTTTATAAATTCATTTTTGAATTCTTTAGTTCTACTATAGGTATGTGGTTCAAATATTACTATTATTTTTTTATTTGGATATTTTTGTTTTACTGCATTAATTGTTGCTTATACTTCATTAGGATGATGTGCATAATCATCTATTATTACAGATTTATTTATATTAATTATATTAAATCTTCTTTTAGCACCTTTAAAGTTTGATAGATATTTTTTTATTTCTTCTATATTTATTTTTTCAAAATAACAAATCCCTATAACTGCGAGAGTATTTAGTAAATTATGTTCACCAAATATTGGTAGGTCAAAACTATCTATATATTTATTTTTTATTAAAACATCAAAACTTATTCCTGTTTCTTTATATTTAATATTAGTTGCTCGTATATCATTGTCTTCATTTATTCCATAATATATTATTTCTTTATTTAGTTTTAACTTTTTTGTATTTTCATTATCTCCACACGCTAATACAATTTTTTGACTTTTATTAGAAAATTCTTGATATGCATTTATTACATCATTTATATCTTTAAAGTAATCTACATGGTCTATATCTATATTTGTTATTATTACATAGTAAGGATTATAACTTAAAAAATGCCTTTGATATTCACAAGATTCAAGTACAAAATAATCATTATTTTTATTTGCATAACCTGTTCCATCTCCTATTAAATAGTTAGTATGAATTGTATTACATAGTACATGTGATAGCATTGCTGATGTTGTTGTTTTTCCGTGACATCCACAGATACATATTGTTTTAAATTTATTTGTTAATTTTCCAACCATTTCGTTATAAGTATACATTTCTAAATTTAACTCTTGTGCTTTTTTTACTTCCTCGTTATTTGATTCATTAAATGTTGTGCCTCTTATTATTATCATATTATCTTTTATGTTTTCTTTGTTAAAAGTTAATAAGTTTATGTTATGTTTTTCTAGTTCTACTTGAGTAAAAAAGTATTTATCAACATCACTACCTTGTACATCATAACCTAACTCTTTCATAATTGTAGCGAGTCCACTCATTCCAGAACCTTTTATTCCAATAAAATGATATATCATAGTTTCACCTTCTGAGTTTATATTATCAAATTAGTTTTTGAAAATCAATAAATGTGACAAAAAGAGACATAAAAAAGAGACAACTTATATCGTGTCTCTTAAAGTTTATATGTGATTTTATAGGTTTTTGAGGATTAAATATTTATTGTTACAATTTTTCTTTTCTTCATTTTCACCTTCTTTCTGATAATAATTCTATCAAACTAAAGTGAAATTCTTGTGTAATTTAAATGAACTTTATATGTTAATATCAAAATAGAAAGTTGTTCCCTTATTTACCTTTGATGTTACCCCATATTTAAATTTGTGTTTTATTAAAATATTCTTAACAATAGATAAACCTAATCCTGTTCCTATTTTATTTCTTTTATGATTTTTTTCATTAGTATAATATTTATCCCATATTTTATCTAATTCTTCCTTTTTTATACCTTTACCTGTATCTGTTATTTTAACTCTTAAATATTTCTTATATTCTTCAATAGATATTATTACTTTTTTATCATCTCCTGTATAATTAATTGCATTTATAAGTAAATTATATATAACTTGATCTATTTTAGTTTTATCAGCTTTTATTAAGTAATCTTTTTCTACATCAAATATAAAATTATAATTTTCTTTTTCTCTTAAGTAACTAAATCTATCTAAAATAACTCTTATTTCTTTTGTTAAACTAAATTCTTCTATTTTAAGATTATCTAAATTAGCTTCACTTTTAGATAGTTCTAATATGTTATTAACAAGTTCATTTAGTCTCATACTTTCATCTATTATTACATTTAAGTTTTCTGTTCTTTTTTCTTCATCATTCTTATTTAAATCTCTAGCCATTTCTGCGTATGCTTGTATCATAGTTAAAGGCGTTTTTAAATCATGACTTACATTCAAAAGTAAATCTCTTCTTGTTTCATTTATTTTAGATAGTTCTAATCTTGTCTGATTTAATGTATCTGATAATTCATTAATTTCATCTATATTTTCATTAACCACTATGGGAGTGTCAAAGTCACCTTTACTCATTTTCTTAGCCATATTGTTTATCTTTAATATAGGGGTAGATATCCTTTTACTTATAAAGTATGCTAAGATAAATGAACTTAGATATATAATTATGGTTATAAAAACTAGTTCTTCTCTTATTACACTTATAGCTGGATCTGTAGGTTCTAGTGAAACATTTATGTACGCTACTGTATCTTCATCAAGTTTTATTGCATATATAAGAGTTTTATTGTCTAATACAGGATTAACAAGTTTATACATCATATTATTTTTATTACTGTTTAAGAAATCTGTTTTATATGAATAGTTGTCTGTTATTAAGCATCCTCTTTGCATATTAGATGAATATAATAATTCAGAATCTCTTTCTATTTCAATACATGCATTATTATTGTATGCTAATTTATCATAGTAACTAGTATCTTTTTCTTTATTGTAATAATGACTTGTTAGTGTAGCCATTTTCTCGACTAATCTATTGGTTCTATATTCATAAAAAGAATTCAATAAAGCTACTTGAAATATCCAAATGAACGCTATTATTAGTGTTAAGAATAAAGCTAAGTATATCCATATTTTAAAAGTTAAACCTTTAGTTTTCTGTTTCATATTTATAACCTACTTTTCTAACAGTTGTTATTAAATTTCCATATTCGCCTAAACTCTTTCTAAGCATTTTTATATGGGTATCAACAGTCCTATCATCACCATAAAAATCATAACCCCAGATGGCATTTAATAGTCTTTCTCTAGAAATTGCAATACCCTTATTTTCAATAAAATATACAAGCAATTCATATTCTTTAGGTGTTAGATTAATCACTTTGTTATCAATTGTTACTTTTCTTCCTTGGTAATCTATAACTAATCCTTTGTATTGATATACTTCTTTTAACATACCACATCTTTTTAGTACTGCTTTAACACGACTTACTAATTCTTTTGGACTAAATGGCTTTGTAACATAGTCATCTACTCCTAAATCAAATGAGTGTATCTTGTCTGTTTCTTCTTTGATAGCTGTTAACATTATTACTGGTACTTCACTAATTGTTCTTAATTCTTTTAGTGTTTCTATTCCATCCATTTTAGGCATCATAACATCAAGTATAACTAAGTTGATTTTTTCTTCTTTAAAAACCCTCAAAGCTTCTTCTCCATTTTCTGCTTCATATACCATAAATTTTTCATTTAATAAGTAATCTTTAATTACACTTCTTATTAGTTTTTCATCATCTACTACTAGTATGTTCATTTTTTTCTCCTTCAAAAAAGCTAGAAAGCAAATTTCTAACTTTATTATAATATATTTTTATGAATATTTTGTGAAATTGTTTGAGTTTTAGACGATTTATTGTTAGTTTCTATTTGTATTTCATCTAAACTTTCATAATACTTTTTATAACTTTCTTTTGCCTTTTTAGTTGCTTTGTCTGTTAATTTATAACGACCTGTATTTATATCATAGTAATACCATTCTTTATTTTTTAGAAAATGTGGTATTTTGCTTTTCAACATATGGCATCAACTCCTTAGGGTTAAATTATAGTGATTTTATCATGTTTAATGGTGTATATGGTGGCATAGGTCCAAAACTATTGTTGATGATGAACCTTGTTTTGAGTATTTTTTATTCTATTTAATATGATATAGTTTTAAAACAAAACACTATTATTTAGTGCTGTCATCCAATATATCTATTATTCTTTTTACATCATCAAGTCGTAATTTTTTTAGAAATTTCCATTTCAAATTCTAACCATTCTTCATCTTCCAAATCTTTATTCGGAACTTTTATATCATTTTGTTCTAAAAAAATTATGTCTTCCTTTGAGAATATATTTCTAGGATTATTCATTTTTCTACTTCTTTCCTAGGTAAACAGTTTTAATATCGTTTAATGTGACATAGATCTAAAACCATGGTCTATATCTATTTTAAAACTTCATTACTAAAATCTAAATACTTACATTCATTTATTTCAAAATGATTCAGATTAATTAATAAAAAAATTAGATAAATTACAGAAAATTAGTCCAAAAAATAAAACCTCGTAAATACGAGGTAAATAATCATACTGGTCGGGAAGACAGGATTTGAACCTGCAACCACCTGGTCCCAAACCAGGTGCTCTACCAAGTTGAGCCACTTCCCGATAACTGGTGTCCCCAAGAGGAGTCGAACCCCTAACCTTTTGATCCGTAGTCAAACGCTCTATCCAGTTGAGCTATGAGGAC
>CAKORV010000016.1 GCA_934101625.1 uncultured Bacilli bacterium
GAAGATGGAAGTGATGTATATTATTATTCGGGAAATACAACAAATAACTGGGTGAAGTTTGGAGGATTTTATTGGAGGATAATAAGAACAAATGAAGATGGAAGTGTAAGAATGTTATACTCAGGAACTAGTCACGATACATCAGAGGGTTATATAGGAGAGTCAAGATTTAGTGGTGGAGGAACTGACCCAATAATGATAGGTTATATGTATGGAGCAAGTGGTTCTTTAGAAAATAATAGGAAAAATACTTATGATAGTACAATAAAAATTTATATAGACACATGGTATCAAAATAATTTACTTACAGATTATGATAAATATATAAGTAAGACTGCGATATATTGTAACGATAGGAGTGTACCTGGTAATATTTATTCTACAAAACATGATTTTGACTATGGCGTATATAATAGATTGAATACAAACAAGTCACCATCATATAAATGTGGAGCAAATATAAGTAACGGATTATTTGAAAGTACACAAGCTACTGCAGATAAATTTAGTGCAAGTACCGAAGGCGGAGGAAATGGACAATTAAAATATCCAATAGCATTGATGACGGCGGATGAGGTATCTTTCGCGGGTGGAGTTTCTGATGCATCTTTGTCAAGTCCATACGCATGGTACTATACAAATAGTAAAGGAACTTCAATGACTGGCATTGGGACTGAAAGCAACAGTTGGTGGTTACTATCCCCATCACTTTGGTCTAGTAATATTGAACATGTATATATATATATTATTACAGGAAGTATTAATGCTTCGCCAGGCAAATTATCTAGCTTAGGTCAAACACTTAGTAATACTTCAGTTTATAAGGATGTAGTTAGACCAGTCATCTCAATTTCAGATTGTGCTAAAGTAACTGGAACAGGAACCCCAACAAATCCATATGAAATAGTTGAAAATAGTTGCAGTTAGGAATGCTAGAAATGGCATTTCTTTTAAAATGTGATAAAATAATGTTGACAAACAAATTGTCGGTTGCTATAATTTAAGTATCTTTAATGATTGTTAAATAAATATGTAGATTGGAGATGTTATATGAAAAGATTATTTATTGATTTTGATGGAGTAATACTTGATACAATAAGTGTTTTGTATGAAGAAGCTAAAAGACAAGAATATGAATTAAATGATACAGAATTTTATAAGAATTTTAATTTTAAATGTATATTAAAAGATAAATATATTATTAATGATAGTATTAATTGTATTCAAAAGTTAATTGATTCTAATAAGTTTGAAATAAGTATTTTGACTCATTGTAATAGTATTAAAGAAGGTAGTGATAAAGTTAAGTATATTAGAAAACATTTTAAAGATATTACAGTTATTATATGTCCTAAAGATATTTCTAAAACTAAGATGGTTCATACTGAGGGGGCAATACTTGTTGATGATTATGCTGGAAATTTAAGAGAATGGGAAAGTGAAGGTGGAATACCTGTTAGATTTTCTACTAAATTAAATGGTAAAGGATTTAAGGTTATTGATAGATTAGATAGCCTTTTGGAAATGTTTTAATATGAAAATAGATAAATTAATATTAAACCCATTAGATAATAACACTTATTTTATAATTAACAATAATGAAGTTATAGTTGTTGATCCAGCTGAAGATACTATTAAGATACAAGAATATTTAGATAAAAATAATCTTAAAGTTTGTGCGATATTTATAACACATTATCATTATGATCATATTGGTTCGCTTGAGTATTTAAAAGAAAAATATAAGGTTAAAGTATATGATTATACTACTATAGGAAATTTTAAAGAAATAGGATTAAAATTTAAGGTTATTCCTACTAAAGGACATTCTATGGATAGTGTTAGTTTTTATTTTGAAAAAACTAAAGATTTATTTGTGGGAGATTTTGTGTTTTATGAAAGCATTGGTAGGATGGATTTAGAAGGAGGTAGTGAAGAAGAAATGTACTATAGTTTGAATGAACTTAAAAAATTTGATAAAGATACGAAATTATATCCAGGACATGGAATTAGTACAACTTTAGAGCATGAACTTCTTTATAATCCATATATATGATAGCAAGTGTTTTGATTGAATATAGTGTTAAATCATTAGATAAGAATTTTGATTACTTAGTACCTGATAGTTTAGTAAATGAAATTAAAGTTGGTCAAAAAGTTTTAGTGCCTTTTGGTGTAAAAGAAGTTGAAGGTTTTGTAATGGGATTCAAAAAAGAAAAAGAAGATGATTTAGAATATAAATATATTATAGATATTGTAGAAAAAGATTTTTGTTTAAATGAAGAATTAATTAAATTAGGTAAATATGTTAAGGAAACAACTTTATCTACATTAATTAGTGCTTATCAATCAATGTTTCCTAAAGCATTAAAAGCATCAAATAAAACCAATATTGGATTAAAAACTAAAAGCTTAGTTTATTTAAATAATGAAGTTGATGTAGATAAGTTTATTGAAAGTAATAAAAGGAAGAAAAGACAAGTTGAGATTGTTAAGTTATTAAGAGAAAAGAAAGAAATAGAAAGAAAAGAAATTAATTCAACATCTTTAAGAGAACTTATAGAAAGTAATATTGTTTTAGTTAAAGAAGTTGAAGAGTTAAGAAAAGTTGATTATATAAAGAGTAAAAAAGAAGATATTATTTTGACTGAATCACAAAAAGAATGTTTGAATGAAATTAAGAATAGTACAAATAATAAAGTTTTATTATATGGTGTTACTGGAAGTGGTAAGACTGAAATTTATATTAACTTAATTAAATCTTATTTAAAAAATAATAAAAGCATTATTATGCTTGTTCCTGAGATTAGTTTGACTCCACAGATAGTTAGTAGATTCAAAAGTGAATTTGGAAGTAGTGTTGCAGTATTACATAGTGCTTTATCTGAAGGTGAAAAGTATGATGAGTATAGAAGAATAGTAAGAGGAGAAGTAAATATAGTAGTGGGTGCTAGAAGTGCAGTTTTTGCGCCTATTAAAAATATAGGTTTAATTATTATAGATGAGTGTGGAAGTCCATCGTTTAAACAAGATGTTAATCCAAAGTATAATGCTATAGATGTTGCTTTTAAAAGAGCTGAATATAATAATTCTTTGGTACTTATGGGAAGTGCTACACCTTTATTAGAACAGTTTGCTAGAGGAGAAAAGGGAGTATTTAAATTAGTTAAATTAACTGAAAGAGTTAGTAAGAAATTACCTTTTATTAAAACTATTGATATGAATGAGGAAGTTAAAAAAAGAAATTTTATTATTAGTAGTGAACTTAAAGAAAAAATAAATGATAGATTAAATAAGCGTGAACAAGTAATATTATTATTAAATAGAAGAGGTTATTCAACATTTATGAGTTGTTCTTCGTGTGGATATGTTTGGAAGTGTCCTAATTGTGATATATCATTAATTTATCATAAGACTTCTAATAATTTAAGATGTCATTATTGTGGGTACAGTACTATTATGAGTAAAGTGTGTCCTAGTTGTAAAGAAGAAGCAGTAAAAGATTTAGGTATGGGCACTGAAAAATTAGAAAGTATAGTTAAAGAGATGTTTCCAAATTCTAGAGTAATAAGAATGGATTTAGATACTACTTATAGAAAAGGGTCTCATCAGAAAATTATAGAAAGCTTTAAAAATCATGAATATGATATTTTGATAGGTACACAAATGATTTCTAAAGGGCTTAATTTTAGAGATGTTAGTTTGGTTGGAGTAATTAACGCTGATGCATCACTTAATATTCCTGATTTTAGAAGTGGAGAGAGAACATTTGAATTACTAATGCAAACTTCTGGAAGATGTGGTAGGTATGAACTTGATGGAGAAGTTTTAATACAAACTTATAATAAAGATAATTATGTTTTTGATAGTTTAAAAAAACAAGATTATGTTGATTTTTATAAAAAGGAAATGAAGATTAGAAAAGAATTAAAATATCCGCCTTATTATTATATGGTTTCTATAAAAATAGTTAGTAATAATTATGAGATGGCTAGAGATGAAAGTAATAAGGCTAAAAAGTATCTTGATAAAAATTTAAGTAATAATTTTATAGTACTTGGTCCTTCTACTGCGAGTATATTTAAGTTGAAAAATAATTATTATTTTCAAATATTAATTAAGTATAAAAAAGAAGAGAATTTAATGAGAGTTTTGAGTGATTTAAATGATTTATATACTAGTGATAAGGTTAATCTTGATATTAATATAAATCCTTTAAATCTAATCTAATATTTGATAAAATATATATAAGAGGTGTTGATGTTATGAAGGATAAGAAAGTAATATTTATGGGTACTCCTGATTTTGCAGTACCTGTGTTAAGAAAATTAATTGAAGAAACTAATGTTGTTTTAGTTGTAACTCAGCCAGATAAAATGGTAGGAAGACATCAAGAAGTAATGTATACACCTATAAAAAAGGTAGCTTTAGAAAATAATATACCTGTGTTTCAGCCAAATAATATTAAAGATGATAATAAAATTATTTTTGATAC
The DNA here is from genome assembly GCA_934101625.1 of uncultured Bacilli bacterium. Taxonomy (GTDB): domain Bacteria; phylum Bacillota_I; class Bacilli_A; order RF39; family UBA660; genus CAKOLN01. The sequence goes on from CAKORV010000016.1 coordinate 4,496, forward strand.
GGATGTAGATATTATTGTGACTTGTGCATTTGGACAATTTATACCTGAAAGTATTTTAGAATTTCCAAAGTATAAATGTATTAATGTTCATGCATCACTTTTACCTAAGTTAAGAGGTGGAGCGCCTTTACATAAATGTTTAATAGATGGATATAAGAAAACTGGTATTACAATTATGTATATGACTAAAGGAATGGATAATGGAGATATAATTAGTCAAGAAAGTATTGATATAAATATCGATGATAATGTTGGAATTATTCATGATAAGTTAAGTGTAATTGGAGCAGATTTATTAATTAAGACATTACCTAGTATATTTGAAGGTACTAATGAAAGAATAAAGCAAGATGAAAATGAAGTAACTTATGCATATAATATAAGTCGTGAAGAAGAAAGACTTGATTTTAGTAAAAGTAGTTTAGAAGTGCATAATCAAATAAGAGGTCTTTATCCATATCCTGTGAGTTATACTATACTTGATGGGAATATCATAAAGATATGTGTAGCAGAATTAAATGATTCAACTGTTGGAAAACCTGGGGAAATAACTAAAGTGACTAAAGATGGTATTATAGTTAGATGTAGTGACAAAAGTATATTAATAAAAAAACTAAAACCTAGTGGTAAAAAAGAAATGAATAGTATAGATTTTGTTAATGGGTATGGAAAAGAGAAGTTAATTGGGAGAGTATTTGAATGACTGAAATAGAAAAAGAAGAACAAAGGAAAAGATTAATTAAAATTGGTATTTATGTTGGTGTCTTTGTAATAGCTTTTATTATTTTGAAAATTGAAAATTTGACTTCTAATAAAAATAATCAAGAAGTAAAAAATGAAGAATCTGAGGCTATAAAAGTAGTGAAGAATATTAAAAATATTTCTGAAGATAATTATGAAGAAAATATTTATTTAAGTTTAGATGATGACGCTATTACTTTGAATTTTCAAAAGTCTAATAATGTTTATATAGGTGTTAAAAAGTATCATGGAGAAAATATTACTTTTATTAAAAAAGATAATCTATATTATTTATTAAATCAAGAAGAACAAAATGTAAATGTACTTAGTGATTTTATTGATTTTAATTATGATAAAACATTTACTGAATTATCTAATATTAAAAAGCTTTTAGAAAAGGATGTTAAACCAACCTATTATGATGGAAGATTGTTATATAAATTTGATAACAAAGATGTTATTTCAATATATAATAATTATAATAACACTGCATTAATAGATTTAGGTAATGGATATATTACTTTAGATATATATTACGAAAATGATAATCTTGATTATATGTTAATTGATATTACTAGTTTATACAATAAAGTTAATAATAAAGAATATGAACAAGTTGTATATAAGATATCATTTAAGGAAACTAGTGAAGAAGATGTTTCTTGGTTAGATGAATTATTAAAATAATTATCTAGTTTTGTCGTTTTGAATGAAATAACTTTTAAATTGTTGTATTATTAAATCGAGGTGAGAGTTATAGAGGAAATTGATAGAATGTATGATGAAATAATTGATAATTTAACTATATCTATTTTAGAACTAAGAAAGAAATTCAAAGATAATGATTGAGTTTCTTTTTTTGAAAAAAATTTCGCTAATATTTGACAAAACTTGTATTACATTGTACAATTAAAATGGAAAAGGGGCATAGATATGATAGATGAAAAAATCCTTCTAACAGCTAATGATATACTTGAAAAAGAATTTAAAATTGATGCAAGAGGATATAGGCCTCAAGAAGTTGATAAGTTTTTGGATATAATTATTAGAGATTATACTGAATACGATAAACTGTTGCATAGATATGAAACTGAGTTAAAATCAGTTTTGGCTGAAAATGCAAAATTAAAAAGTGAACTTAGAAATTTAAGATCTACACTTAGTGTGGCTGAAAGTAATGGAGGGCAGACTAATTTAGATATTTTAAGAAGATTAAGTGAACTAGAAAAAATAGTATATGGTGATGAATAAATATTTTAGGTAAACGCTGCATAAAATTATGTAGAGGAAAGTCCATACTCGCACAGTGCTGAGATGCATGTAGTGTTCACGCTAGAGAAAAAAATAACTCTAGGTAGCAATTGCTAACGGCTTCGAAAAAGAAAAGTTCTTTCTTGATTAGATATAAAAGTGCCATAGTGACGATGCCTTTTAGGAATAAAAGGAGTGGAACGAGGTAAACCCCGTGAGCGAGAAACCCAAAATTGGTAGGGGAGTCTTTACGAATGAAATGAAAAGAGTAAAGGAGTGTTATCACTAGATAAATGTTTACCACCCGTAAGGGTACAGAAAATGGCTTATTAAATATTTATTATATATAAAGGAGATGCCTATGAAGGAAATAGGAGAATTATTTAAGGAAAAAAGAGAAAGTATTGGTATTACTGAACAAGAAGCAGCAAAAGATTTGGATATTACTATACCTCAGTTAGAAAATTTAGAAGATGGAAATGTGAATGCATTTAAGGATATTTTTTTTCTAAAGGAGCTTATCAAAAAATATGCTGTTTATCTTAATGTAGATGAAGATGAAGTTATGGAAAATTTTAATGATTTTGTTTTTGATTTTACATCTAAAATACCGGTAGAAGAAATAGAACAAAAAGTTAAAGAAATAGAAAAAGAAAATGATAAAGAAACTAGAAAGAGAATTAGTTCTCCTTATACTAGAAAAAAAGTAAGGAAAGCTAAGTTGAAACCTGTTTATATTATGAGTATTATTACTATAATATTAGTAAGTTTTACTCTTATCATTTTAAATATCGTACTAGGTGAAAGAAAAACTATAAATAAATATATGGAAGGTGAGTATTTATATGAATTTACCGAATAAAATTACTGTTTCTAGAATTATTTTGTCAATAATAGTATTATTGTTATTAGTTTTCCCATTAGAAAAGATAGGAATTAATGTATCAACAATAGTTGTTAATGGTACTATTCAAGTTGATATTAAGTATATTATATGTGGAGTTTTATTTTTGATAGCAAGTGTGACTGATTTTGTGGATGGACATATTGCTAGGAAATATAATATGGTAACCGATTTTGGTAAAATAATGGATGCTATTGCTGATAAAATTTTAGTTAATGGAGTTTTAATTATTCTTGCTTGTAAAGGATTTGTTAGTGTTATTATTCCAGTAATTGTGATAAGTAGAGATACGATTGTTGATTCTATTAAAATGGTTGTTGGTAATAAAGAAGGGGCAGTTGGAGCGAGTAAAGCCGGTAAACTTAAAACAATTTGCATGATGTGTGGAGTTACATTAATGTTATTTTACAATTTACCATTCGAATTAATTGGAATAAGAGTTGCAGATTTCTTAATTATTTTAGCAACAGTACTTTCTGTTATAAGTGGAGTACAATATTATTTAAATTATAAAGATAAATTGATTTCTTAAATATAGTTTTACACTATATTTTTTTGATTATTTTGAGATTGACTTTAATCTTTTTATTTAATAAAATAATGTAGTAGGTTTTGAACCTATCAGACTTATATGCAAAATAATGTTTTTGTATACAAATGTTCGAAAAATTGTTGACAAATAATAAAAAGAATTGTAAAATTAAATTACAAATAGGAGGACATTATGGTAAAAAACATGAAAACTGAAGAAAAGGATAAGGCGTTAGCACAAGTACTACAAGATATTGAAAAACAATTTGGTAAAGGTGCTATTATGAAATTAGGGGAAGATGGAGTTAAGGATATAGATGTTGTATCATCAGGTAGTCTTGCACTTGATATTGCGTTAGGTGTTGGTGGCTATCCAAAAGGAAGAATAATAGAAATATATGGACCAGAATCAAGTGGTAAAACAACATTTGCATTACATGCAATAGCTGAAGTACAAAAAACTGGAGGAAGAGCTGCATTTATTGATGCAGAACATGCTTTAGATCCAGTATATGCTAAAAATTTAGGTGTAGATATTAATAATTTGTTATTAAGTCAACCTGATACTGGTGAACAAGCATTAGAAATATGTGAAGCACTTGTTAGAAGTGAGGCTATGTCTATTATAGTTATTGACTCAGTTGCAGCATTGGTACCACAAGCTGAAATAGAAGGTGAAATGGGTGATTCCCATGTTGGTTTACAAGCTAGACTTATGAGTCAAGCATTAAGAAAATTATCTGGTGCTATTAATAAAACTAATACTATATGTATATTTATTAATCAATTAAGAGAAAAAGTTGGGGTTATGTTTGGAAATCCTGAAACTACTCCAGGTGGAAGAGCACTTAAGTTTTATTCATCAATTAGACTTGATGTAAGACGTGCTGAACAAATTAAAGTTGGAACAGAAGTTATAGGTAACAAAACTGTAGTTAAAGTTGTTAAAAATAAAGTAGCTCCACCATTTAAAACTGCTGAAGTTGAAATTATGTATGGACAAGGTGTAAGTCATGAAGGTGAACTTGTTGATATAGCAAGTAATTTGGATATTATTGAAAAGAGTGGTGCTTGGTATTCTTACAAAGGAGAAAAAATAGGACAAGGTAAAGAAAATGTCAAAGCAATGTTAAGAGAAAATAAAGCTTTATTAGATGAGATAGAAGATAAAGTAAGAGAACATTATTCTTTTAAATCAACTAATAAAAAAGAAAAGAAAGAAGAAGGTAAATAAAAAGAACAGGTTAATAGGGATTTGTTAAGTCTCTACCTGTTCTTTTATTATATACTAAATGATGTGCTTGATAAGCATTTTTAATTGGTATTTCATCTAAGTATGGAAGGATATTTTCATTGTCTCCGTTACAATATATTTTTTCGATTACATTTAATATGTTTTTTGAAAAACCTAAATCTTCTAGATAATTTATATAATGATAGAATTGCTCCATATTTAAATTATACATATTTGTTTTAGCAATTGTATTTAAAAACATCATTATGTAACAATATAAATCCGTATTTCTTGATGGTATTTGAAAACCTCTATCATCTTCTTTATATTTCGTTGGAAATTCTGATATAAGTGGATTTAAAAATAAATATTTTGATGGAAAATATATTTCATCTGTTAAGCATGCACTATCTAAATCACAAACTCTCAATTTACCGTTTTTGTCTATTATAAAATTTGCTTCATGCATATCACCTAAATAAAAATGATAAGGGAATCCTTCTATATTTTTAAGTTTTTCTAATATAGTGCCAACATCTTTTAAGTAATTTATTTTATCTTCTAATGGGTTATTGCTATCTTTTAAAAATGTTTCTAAATTAGTTGCTTTTTCTATGAAGGGCATTACTGGTCCTAGTGCTATACCACCAACTGTTCCTAAACCATCTAAAGTAATTAAGTCTGGTACTTGTTCATTTAATATTCTTTTATACATTAATAATATGTTTATATTATATAGTTTCTTACTAAAACTTAAACCTTCTCTATCATAATATACTTTAAACAATTGTCTTTCTTTTTTGCTTCTTTCACTACCCATTATGAATAACTTTGCTTCAGTATTTGTAATACCTTCACCTGGATTATATCTTTTTAGTTTTTCGAACTGACTATTTGTTAAAGATGTTACTTTCATATAATTTATCCCCCTTAGATAACTAAATTATACCATATAAAGTACAAAAAGTCAAATTAACCAAAATAATATAGTAACTTAATTCTTCTTCCTTTAGTTTCAATTAAACCTTCGACCTTCATGTTACTTAACTCTCTTGTCATTGCTGATCTGTTGACAGCTAAATAATCGGCGAGGTCTGTGTAGCTAAAAGGTAAATAAATTATTCTTGAACCGTTTCTTCTGCTAACCATATTAAAGTACGCAAGAAGTTTATCTCTAGTACTTTTGTTGGTCAAAACTTCAATTCTATCATTATTTTTAGCTAGTTTTTCAAAAAGTATTTTATTTAAATTTTTTAAAAATTGTGTATAATATGAAAGTCTATTTTCATCAAAATTTATTATGTTATCAAAATCAAAAATAAGTAAAGAAACATCTTCAGTTGTACGTATTTCATACTCGTTATTGTTAATAGCTGAGAATGTAGTACCAAATATACTCCCTTCGTCTAATTCTTCTATAATAGTTCTTGTTCCATTTTTGTCAATCCTAGTAATTATAAGGCTTCCAGCGGTTATAACACAGATTATGTTATCTCTTTTAAAACTATCTAAGATGGTCATATTTTTTTTGTAGTTTATAGTGTACGTTTCTAAATATGATAAAAGTTTTTCTTTGTTTTTACCTGTAATTCCATTAAATAAATTTTCCATCTTTACACCTCTAAGTATAATTTTATCAAATAATGTAAAAAGTTGCAATTGCAACATTGAATATAAAATATATCGTGTATAATGAGATTTAGAAAAGGTAGGAGGAGTTACATGAAAGTAATAAAAAGAGATGGACATATGGTTGACTGGTGTCCAGAAAAAGTTGAAAATGCAATTATGAAAGCCAACAGTGAGGTGGAAGAAGAAGATCAAGCATCATCTACCCAAATAAAAAATATTATTAAACATATAGAAAAATTAGGAAAGAAAAGAATTTTAGTTGAAGATATACAAGATATCATTGAAATGAAATTGATGTCTATTGGTAAGTATGAACTAGCAAAAAAATATATTACGTATAGATATACAAGAGAGTTGGTAAGAAGAAGTAATACAACTGACTTGGCTATTAAAGAATTAATTGATGGTGAAAGTGAATACTGGAATACTGAAAATTCAAATAAGAATGCTAAAGTAGTTACTACTCAAAGAGATTACCTAGCAGGTATTACGAGTACTGATATTACAAAGAGATTTCTATTAAGTGAAGATATAGTACAAGCACATGAGGATGGAATTATACATTTTCATGATGCTGATTATTTTGCACAAAATGCTTTACATAACTGTGATTTAATTAATCTAGAAGATATGTTACAAAATGGTACTAATATTAATGGAGTAATGATAGAAAAACCACATAAATTTTTAACAGCAATGACTATTGCAACACAAATTATAACAGCTGTAACATCTAGTCAATATGGTGGAGCAACTATTACACTTACTCATTTAGCACCTTTTGTTAGAGATAGTTACAAAAGATACTTAGATAAATATAAAAAACGTAAATTTAGTAAAGAAGATTGTGAAAAATATGCTAAGGAAGATTTAAAGAAAGAAATAACTGATGGAGTACAAACATTCCAATATCAAATAAATTCAATGACTACTACAAATGGTCAAGCACCTTTCTTAAGTGTATGCATGTATTTAGGAGAAACTAAAGAATATAAAGATGAACTTGCAATGATTATTGAAGAAGTACTACATCAAAGAATATTAGGTATGAAGAATGAAAAGGGTGTATATATTACACCAGCATTTCCTAAACTTCTTTATGTACTAGAAGAAGACAATATTAATCCTAAAGGAAAATATTATTATTTAACTAAATTGGCTGCTGAATGTACTGCTAAGAGAATGGTACCGGATTATATTTCTGAAAAGATTATGAAAGAATATAAGATAGATGCTAATGGTAATGGAAATTGTTATCCTTGTATGGGATGTAGAAGTTTCTTAACACCTTATGTTGATGAAAATGGTAAACCTAAATATTATGGTAGATTTAACCAAGGAGTTGTTACTATTAATTTACCTGATGTAGCTTTATCAAGTGAAAAAGATATGGATACATTTTGGCAAATATTTGATGAAAGACTAGAACTTTGTCATAAGGCTTTACAAGCAAGACATAAAAGATTATCAAAAGCAACTAGTGATGTAGCACCAATTTTATGGCAATATGGAGCATTAGCTAGACTTCCTAAAGGTGCTAGTATACATGACTTACTACATAATGGTTATTCTACAATTAGTTTGGGTTATGCTGGACTTTATGAATGTGTTAAATATATGACAGGACATTCTCATACTGATAATGGTAAAGGAAAAGAATTTGGACTTCAAGTTATGCAAAGAATGAATGATAAATGTAAAGAATGGAAAGAATCAGAAAAGATAGATTATAGTGTTTATGGTACACCTATTGAATCTGTTACTTATAAATTCGCTAAATCATTAAGAAATAGATTTGGAGTAGTTAAAGGCATTACTGATAGAGATTATATTACTAATAGTTATCATGTACCTGTATTTGAAGAAATTGATGCATTTACTAAATTAAAATTAGAAAGTGAATTTCAAAAATTAAGTCCAGGTGGTGCAGTAAGTTATATTGAAACACCAAATTTAACTAATAACTTGGATGTTGTAATGGAAGTAATTAAATTTATGTATGAAAATATAATGTATGCAGAAATGAATACTAAGAGTGACTATTGTCAAAATTGTGGATATACTGGTGAAATCTTATTAGATGATAATTTGGAATGGTATTGTCCTGAGTGTGGTAATAGAGATCACGATAAATTAAATGTAGCTAGAAGAACTTGTGGATATATTGGAACTAATTTCTGGAATAAGGGAAGAACACAAGAAATTAAAGAAAGAGTAATACATATAGATAATAAGGATGCATAATTATGAGATACAATAGAATTAGAAAGATGGATATATCAAATGGCCCTGGTATCAGGGTCAGTATATTCATGCAGGGGTGTGCTTTTCACTGCGAAAATTGTTTTAATAAGGAAACATGGGATTTTGATGCAGGAGAAGAGTTTACAGATGAAACAATAGAAAAAGTGTTGAAATTATGTGAAAGTGAGCATATTGTAGGATTATCGATATTAGGAGGAGAACCAATGCATCCTAATAATATAGAAGGTACTACAAAGTTAGCTAAAGCTTTTAAAGAAAGATATCCTAATAAAAGTTTATGGGCTTGGAGTGGATTCTTATTTGATAAACATTTAAAAAATAAAGAAGTTATGAAATATTTAGATGTTTTAGTTGATGGACAATATGTGGATAGTTTACATGATTTTACTCTTGAATGGAGAGGTTCAAGTAATCAAAGAGTAATTGATGTTCAAAAATCGTTAAAAAGTAAAGAAGTAATTTTATATGAAAGTAAGGAGTATAGTAGATGAGATTAAGGGGCTTTGAAGTAGCAAAAGGATTTGAAGATAAAGTGGTTAATATGCCTGTTAGAAAAACTAAATATTCAGCAGGTTATGATGTTGAAGCGATAGAAGATGTTGTAATACCAGCATTTAAACCTGGAATGAAACCAACTTTAGTCAAGACAGGTCTTAAGGCATATTGCCAAAATGATGAATATATTAAATTAGTTAATAGATCAAGTAATCCAGGAAAGAAAGGTTTAGTTTTAGCAAATTCTATAGGAATTATAGATGCTGATTATTATAATAATCCTGATAATGATGGACATTTTATGTATGCTTATTATAACTTTTTTGATCATGATGTTGAAATTAAAAAAGGAGATGTAGTAGGTCAAGCAATATTCCAAAAATATTTAATAACAGATGATGATGAGGCAACTGGTGAAAGAGTTGGAGGATTTGGTTCAACTAGTAAGTAAAATTTTATTATATGAATAAATTATTCTTCAGTTTGAATAAATAAAGAGTATACATGCGAGAAAAATTTTATGAATATTTAATGAATGGTTTAAATGATTATGATAGTAAATATTTACTTACGATGGATTATGTTTTAATGTTATTTTCTAAAGGAAAAATTAAAGCGTATTTTGCTAAAAAAAGCTATGTTTATTTTGTTGAATATCCATCAAGCGAATATGAATACAATAGTCCTATGGAGGTACTTAAGGAAGAAATGAACTTAGGTGGCATAGCAACTTCAGGTATAATTTATGAAAAACAGCGTGATAATACTTTTAAAGAAATAGCTTTTATAGACTTGAATGAAAAATAGAAGTAGAAATACTTCTTTTACTTTACAACAATTGTATCACATGATACAATTTTATTAGGAGGCTTTATGAGTGTTAAGATTACTAAGGAAAAAATATTAGATATAGCTTTTGAAATAGTTAGAACTAATGGTATAGAAAATCTAAGTAATAGGACTATTGCTAAAGAATTAAATTCATCTATTAGACCTATTTATTATCAGTTTAAAAATACTGATGAGTTAAAGAAAGAATTATATAATAAAATTAAGAAATATTTCTTTGCTTATATATTTGATAAGAGTGTGGAAGATTCTTATAAACAAGTGGGTATTAATTATATAAGATTTGCTAAAGAAGAGAGTAATTTGTTTAAATCTTTGTTTTTTAATAACTATATACCAAGTGATTTTTTACTAGAAAGTGATGATGAATTTAAAGAGATATCTAATTTAATTAGAATGAAGAGTAATGTTAAAAATATTATGGATTTTCATGTAGAAATGTGGATTTTTACTCATGGACTTGCTACATTGGTTGCATGTAATAATATGTATTTTAGTGATGAAGATGTAAGTAATTTGTTAACAATGGAATTTAAGGCTTTAAGTTGTTTAAATAAGAAAGAAGGTAATAATAAATGAATGTAATAGAAGTTAAAGATTTAACTAAGTCATATAAAAATTTAGTTGCAGTTGATAATTTGTCTTTTGAAGTAAAAGAAGGAGAAATTTTGGGATTATTGGGTCCGAATGGAAGTGGTAAGTCTACTACTATTAATGCGATTTTATCTTTATTAAAGTGTGATAAAGGTATTGTTAAAATATTTGGTAAGAAGATGACTCCAGATGCTTATGATATTAAAAGTAAGATAGGTGTTATATTTCAGGAAGTTGCTGTTTTTGAAAAATTAACTGTATATGAAAATTTAGATTATTTTTGTGGTTTATATATTAAAGATAAAACTATTAGAGAAAAATATATTGAAGATGCAATTAAGTTGGTTAGTTTAGAGAATTATAAAAAGTTTTATCCTAAACAATTATCTGGTGGATTAAAAAGAAGACTTAATATAGCGTGTGGTATTGTACATAAACCTAAACTTATTATATTGGATGAACCAACAGTTGCAGTCGATCCACAAAGTAGAAATAGTATTTTAGATGGAATAAAAAAACTTAGAGAAGAAGGTGCTAGTATACTTTATACTACTCATTATATGGAAGAAGTGGAAATACTTTGTGATAGAATTATAATACTTGATAAAGGTAAAATAATAGCTGAAGGTACTAGTGATGAGTTAAAGAAAATGGCTAATATAGAAGAGAAGATTACAGTTGAAATTAATAATTTAGATAGTAAAATACTAGAAGATATAGAGAAATTTAAGACTGTTGATGAAGTAAATTATACAAATAATATTTTATTAATTAAGTATAAAAAAGGCAAAAATAATCTTGGAGATTTAATAGATTATTTGAAGGATAATAAAGTTAAATATAATAAAATATTTTCTGAAAGACCTACATTAAATGATGTGTTCTTGGAACTAACTGGAAAGGAATTAAGAGACTAATGTTTTTACATAATTTTAAGTATGCTTTAAAGATAATATTTAGAAATAAGAGTTTAATATTTTGGACTTTTGCCTTTCCAATAATATTAGGTACTTTCTTTAAATTGGCATTTAATAATATAGAAAAAGGAGAAACTCTTAGTACTATTAATATTGCAATTATAGATAATCAAGAGTTTGATGATAATCAGTTTTATAAAGAAGCATTTAATCAGTTGAGTACAGGTGAAAATAAGATGTTTAATACTAAGTATACTACTTTAGAAAATGCTAAGAAGTTACTTAGTGATGAAGAAATAACTGGGTATTTAGTGTTATCTAATGATGTTATTAATATTACTGTTAATTCAAGTGGAATAAATGAAACTATAATAAAGACTGTAGTAGATGAAATTAACACTAATAAAAATATGTATGAAACATTAATTAATAAAGAGATAGAAGATGAATTTAAAAGTGGTAATACTAATATAGATTATAAAGATATATATAATAAAGTTACTGATAAAATTATTAGTGATGTTAAATTAAATGATATTTCTAATTCTAATTTAAGTTATACTATGATTGAATATTATACTTTAATTGCGCTTACTATACTTTATGGTGGTACAATATCACTTTATATGGTTAATAAAACTTTACCTAATTTGAGTGAAGTTGGTAAAAGAGTTAATACTAGTTCATTAAAGAGAAGTACTATTTTATTTAGTAATTTGCTTGCTAGTTATGTTGTTCAATTAATTGGTTTATGTATATTATTTATATATTGTGTATTTGTAATTAAGGCAGATTTTGGTGATAATTTGCCATTAATAATTTTGCTTTCATTAATAGGTGTTTTTGCAGGACTTTCTATGGGAGTATTTATTGGAGTTAATGTTAATGCTAGTGAAGGAGCAAAGTCTGGTATACTAATAGGTATTACTATGTTATTTAATACTTTAGCTGGTATGACTGGTGTAACTTTAAAGTATGTTATAGATAAAAATATACCAATTATAAATAAAATTAATCCTGCGAATATGATTACTGATGGATTTTATTCACTTTATTATTTAAATGGGATGAATAGATATTTCTTTAATATAATGAGTTTAATAATATTTTCTATAGTACTTTTAAGATTTTCTCTTAAGAAATTAAGGAGGCAACAATATGACAGTATTTAAGAGTTTTTGGAAAATTATTAATAAATATAAGGGTACTATTATTCTTTATACAGTAATGTTAGTTATATTTGGTGGTATTAATATGAGTTCTAATAATAGTACAGTAGAATTTACTAGTTCTAAACCAGATATTATTATAGTTAATGAAGATGAGTATAAAGGAATTACTAAGAATTTAATAGATTATTTAAAAGATAATGCTAATATTATTCAAGATGTAAATACTGAAGATGAAATGAATGATTCATTGTTTTATAGAGAAACTAATTATATAATTTATATACCTAAGAATTATAGAGTTGATACTTTAAATGGTAAGAGTGTTACTTTAAATATAAAGAGTTCTGGAGATTATTATTCTAGTTTAGAAGAGTTAAAACTTACTCAGTATTTGAATGTTCAAAATACTTATTTGAGTGTATTTAATAATGAAGAAGAGTTAATTAATAATATTAATAATACTTTAAAGAATAATTCTAAAGTAGAAGTTAAATCTAAACTTAATGAAAGTGAGTTAAGTAATATATCTAGATATTTTAGTTTTGCTAGTTATTCTATAATGGCAGTTATTATGTTTATTATATGTTTAGTACTTACTAGTTTTAAAGAAACTACTATTAATAAAAGAATTATAATTAGTAGTATGGATTATAAAGAACATAATAAGTTATTATTTATATCTAGTTTAGTTTATTCTCTTATAGTGTTTGTGTTATATGTGGTTTTAGGAATTATACTTTTAGGTAAACCCTTATTAACTATAAGAGGACTTATTTATATACTTAATACTTTTGTATTTACTATTACTTGTTTGTCATTATCTTTGTTAATATGTTCGTTAATTAAAAGTAAAGATGCAGTAAATGGTATTGTAAATGTTTTGGCTTTGGGTTCAGCATTTTTATGTGGGGCTTTTGTACCTAGTGAATGGTTACCTAATGAAGTACTTTTATTAGGACATATATTCCCAGCATATTATTTCATAAATAGTAATGACTTACTTAAAGAGATACAAGTGTTAAATTTAAATAGTTTAATGCCAGTTATAATAAATATGTTAATACTTTTAGGCTTTACATTTGTGTTTGTAATATGTAATAATATAGTTACTAAAAAGAAAAGAGTTAGTTAAGGAGGAGATATTATGGAATTAGAATGGAATTTAGATGATTTATTTATTAATAATAATGAATTTTATAAAGAAATAGATTATGTTAGAAATATATTAAATTCATTTATAAATGAATTAGACAGTTTAACTTTATTAGAGTTACTTGATAAAGAATGGTATATTAAAGAAAAAACAAATAATATTTTAATTTATGGTTCACTTAGATACTATAAAAACATAAAAAGTGAAGAGTGTGTTAAATTAAAAGAAGATGCAGAGAACTTTAGTAATGAAGTTAATACAACTTTAAAAAGAGTTGATAATATTATCATTAATTATGGTAAAAATAAGATAAATGAGTTAATTAAAGAAGATGCTAGATTAGAAAAATATAAACATTACTTGGATGATTTATTTAGACTTAGGGAACATATTCAAGATGATAATGTTAATAAAGAAATAAAAGATAATATGAATTTAATTAATAAAAATATATCTTTATATAATGATTTACTAAAAAATTGTAATTATGGAAATATTATAATAGATGGTAATGTTATTGAATTAGATTCTTCTAATATATCAAAATATTTGTCATCTAGAGATAGAGAAACCAGAAAAGAAACTTATTTTGCTATATATAAGTCATTTAAAGATAATTTAGATGGATTTAGTAAGATTTTGAATGAATTAATTGGTTTAAGAATTAAAAATTCTTCTTTAGAAAAGTTTAATAGTACTTTAGATAAAGTGTTGTTTATTGAAAATATAGATACTAGAATATTGGATTTCTTAATTAACTCTGTTAATTCTAATTTATCTCTTATACAAAGATATTTTAAGATTAAAGGGGATATGCTAGATATAAAAGATATACATTTATATGATTTAAATGTTCCATTGGATAATAATTTAAAAACTAAATATACTTTAGATGAAGCAATTGTTATTATTAAAAATGCATTAAATCCTTTAGGTGATAAGTATCTGAGTGTAGTAGAATCGTTATTAAATGGACATATAGATGCAACATTAGATGAAAATAAACATCAATCTATTACTTTTTCTTGGAATACATATTCTTTTTTAAACTTTAGAGGTTCATATAATGATTTGAAGAATTTAATTCACGAATTAGGACATATAGTTAATTATTATTTATCTAAAGGAAGTGTACCTTATTTATATGAGGATAGTACTATATTTGTTGGAGAGACAGCATCAATAGTTAATGAGATTTTATTAAATAGATATTTATATAATAGTGCTGAATCTATAGATGATAAGATATTCTATTTAAGTAAAGAGATAGAAAATTATTTTACTTCTGTATATAAACAAATCATGTATACTGAATATGAAAAGAAATTATATGATATTAAATTAAATAGAGATTTGTCATCTGATTTATTATCTAAAGAATATTTTGATTTGGTTAAAAAATATTATGGTAATTATGTTAATTTAGACGATGAAGCTAGTTATGAATGGACTAGATTAGGTCATATATATAGATGGAGTTTCTATACATATAAGTATGCAAGTGGACTTTTAATTGCAAGTAATATTGTTAATTCATTAATTGATGAAAAGACCATTAGTAAAGAAGAATATATTAAATTTTTATCTTTAGGAAGTTCTATGTATTCCTTAGATTTATTAAGAACAGTTAATGTTGATTTAACTAATTCAAATGTAATTAATTCAGGTTTTAATGTTTTATCTAAAGATATAGATGAATTAGAAAAGTGTATTCAAAAGAAAAGAACTGCTAGTAAATAGCAGTCTTTTTTTCTTTGATTCTAACTTTATATTACCATAAAATAGCATTTTTTTCAAGACTTGTAGAATACTATAAAATATGATATTAAATATAAGGAGGTAGATAAATATGCAAATTAATACAGCATTAATAACTTGTTTTCTTAGATATTATCATACTATGAATAGTAATATTAAAGTATATAATGATAGGTATGCTAAGGAACTTTTAACTGATGAAGAGATTACTAATATTAGTAATAGTTTAAAGAGTGGAATTAATTATTTTAATCCTAATTATAATGGAGATAATCCTTTACTTTGGATAATAAACAATCAATTAGCACCTTCTGTATTGGCGAGAAGTAAGTTTAATCAAATACATTTATATAATGAAATTAGACTTGGTTTAAAACAATATCTTATACTTGCGAGTGGGTATGATACATCAGGATTTATGGTGAATGATAAAGTTAAAGTGTATGAGATAGATAAAGAAGAGATGATTAAAGATAAGATTAGAAGAGTAAGTTTAAGTAAGTTAGATAATAAAAATATTAATTATATTTCTACTGATTTTAATAGTAATTGGATAGAGAGTTTACTTAATACTGATTATAATCCTAACGAAAAGACTTTTTGTTCTCTTTTAGGTATAAGTTATTATTTAGATAAAGAAGTATTTAAAGAAACAATTAAGTTATTAAGTGATAATATGTGTGAAGGTAGTTCTATATTGTTTGATTATCCTAATGATTATGAAACTGATAAGGAAAGGATTAATCAAGAATTAGCTAGTAGTCTTAATGAAGAGATGAAGTCTATTTATTCATATAGTGATATAGAGAGTATTGGAGAGTATTCTAATATGCTTATTTATGAACATATAGATTATAAGTATGTAAATGAGAATTATTTTAAAGATTATAATAGTTTAAATCCAGATAATAAGATAAAAGCACCAATGGGTATAAGTTATGTTTTATTAGTTAAAAAGAATTGATAATATTTGATTAATTTGTTAAAATCTATATATAAGGTATGGTGAATTATGAAGAAAAAGTATGTGTATATTATAGGTGGTGTTTTAGTACTTATTTTGTTAATTTTAGGTGTATTGTTATTTAATAATAAACCTTCTAGTTTAATAGAAGAGGCAGCTAAAAATAGTGGTAAAGAAGTAACAGATTATAAGAAGTTTTTAGGTGGAGATGTGTTAAATGAAAATACTCATTTTAATGAATATACATTTATTAGTAACAATAAGGCTTATATATTTGATCCATCTAAATTAAAAAGTGGTGAATTAAGTTATAAGAAAGTGTATGATATTCCTAGTGAGTTGGAAATTCTTAATATAGGAATACCAATGGGTGCTGATATAACATTTATAACTAAAGATGATATAGAATATAAGTTAAATGATATAAATACAGATAATAAAGTAGAAGATAATTATGGTATGTTTAATAAGGCTAATTATAAACTTGATAAATTCTATGATTCATATTCTATGGGTGTATATAAGACTAAGTTTGATTATGATTTTGTATTTAATAATCATATGATTAAAGATAATGTTATATATAAATTAAGTGTTCCTTGGTATGATATTCTTGAAAAGAAAGATTATCCTTTTACTAAAGAGAAGATAAGTGGTAATTATGAAGGTGAAAAGATTCTTAATGTATATAATGATAGAATTATAAAGACTGATAAAGCATTTTATGAAGTAGTAGATTATTATAAAGATAATACTAGGACAAGTGGTACTTTAAAAATGACTATGTTAAGTAAGTATTATGATGAAGTATTAACTTTTACTTATGAATATGTTGTGCTTAAAGATTATACTTTAATACCTATAAAAGATACTTTTGTAAATCGTAATAAAAAATATGTAGAGTATTTTTATAAAGATTGTTTTGAAGAAGAAATAAAAGATTTTAATGAATAATTAGTTCAATAGATTACTATTGGACTTTTTGTCACTTAGTAGTTACTTTAAATTTTGTATAATGGACTCGTTAGGAGGAAAATATGGAAATATTAAGAGAAGAGAATTTAACTAAGATATATGGAGAAAAGAGTACTAAGGTAGTTGCTTTATATAATGCATCTTTTAGTGTAGAGAAATGAGAATTTGTGGCAGTAGTAGGTGTTATTGGCAAATTTTGAAATAAATAAACGTCGATTAATTTGACATTTTTTATATGAAACTATAAAAATTGAAATAGTTTCATTGAATTTTATTTAATAACCAATTTAAAGATTTATTTGTGATTTTTGCAATCTCTATTAAAAATAGTGTTGAAACTGTTGATTTTCCTAATTCATATGCACTTATAACAGAGTATGTTGTATTTAATTTCGAAGTAAGTTTTTCTTGAGTATAGTTAATCGATTTTCTTGCTTCTTTTATTTTATTACCCAAATTAACTTTGTCAATTTCAGTTTTCTCAAATTTAATGTATTTCTCATTTGATAAATCTACTAAATAGTCAATATTTATATTATATTCATTTGAAATTTTATTTTGCTTCCAACTGTTGTATATGCATTAGAAAATGTTGGATGTTTAAATTTAGTTTCAAAATATGTTGAAATTATGGTATAATTATATATAGAAGTGACAGATAAATAGTAA
>CAKORV010000017.1 GCA_934101625.1 uncultured Bacilli bacterium
ACACCTGTTCCCATCTCGAACACAGAAGTTAAGCACTTTAACGGCGAAGATAGTGTAAGCGAAAATAGCAAGTTGCCAATATTTTTTTTGCAATAAAATACTTGAAATGTTTTAATAAATATTGTATAATCATATCTACATGGCGGTATTGGTGAAGTGGTTAACACACCAGATTGTGGCTCTGGCACGCAAGGGTTCGACTCCCTTATACCGCCCCATATTTGTTATTTACTTAGCAATTTTGCTAAGTTTTTTTCTTATAAATCTTATTGTTAAAATAATAATCCAATGTTATACTTAAATAAAGCGGGTAACAAAATGAATACAAAAATGATTTTAAATGAATATTACGATAAAATGAATTATAACAAATACATTGGAATAAAGGAATACAACCAATTTTTAGATAAGTTATACAACAAATACAGAAATGAAATTATAAATAATAAAGATTTACAACTATTGTTTAATCAAGAAAATGAAAATCTAGAAAAACATAATCAAAAATATATTGAAGAAACAAGAAAAACATTTTGGATTAAAAATCTTTTTGATGATCATGAATTTGTAGAGGAATTTCCGGATGCGGAGGAAAGAAGAGTATTCTATGTAGCATTAACTAGAACAAAAAAAGATGTATATTTATTAACACCAAGGGAAGAATCTAAAGAATCTCCATTTGTTAGGGAATTGCTGGAAAGTGAAATATAAACAAAGAATTTCGATTTAACACCACAAAAACAACTATTAACAAGATATTCACATTAACTTAAAAAATTGGAATTTTTCAAAGGATATATAATTACAAAGGGTTATTAACAATAACTCTTTTTTAGTCCATTCCATTTATTAACAAAGTCATAAAATATATTGGAGGTATAAAAATGTTAAATATGACCTTATTAAAAAATGTCTTAATAATAGCAATGGCTAGTAGTATAATATCTACTGCATTAACTCAACAATTAAAAGAATCATTAAAATGCAAAGAAAAAGGTAAATTACCAATAAAATGTTTTTTAATATCTATGATAATAGGAACAATGTTTAGTCTTACTTTTTCAGATATAAATATAAAATATGCTTTATGGGTAGGACTTATAAGTTTTATAGGTGCGGATGCAATCTACAAAGCATTTGAAGACAAAATATTTAAAAGTTTTAGTTCGATAGAAAATGCGATTTATATAGAAAGGAAGGATAAAAAAGATGTTTAGATATCCAGTTAATTATATTGCTATCACTCAATATTTTAAAAGTGGAGTCCACAATGGTTTGGATTTGGGATGGAATTCTAATTATTATGGAAAAGAACAACCTATATATGCATCAGCTTCAGGAACTATTATTGAATTAAAAAATGATTATACAACTACAGATTCAACCGGTTCTTCATACGGAAATTATGTAAAAATAAAGCATGATAATAATCTATTCACACTTTATGCACATTTAAAAACAAATAGTATTCCCTATAAAGTCGGTGATACGGTTAACCAAGGAACGCAAATAGGAATAATGGGAAACACAGGAAGAAGTAACGGAAATCACTTGCACTTTGAAATATTTGAAGGAACAACAAAAGTAAATCCATTAAATTTAACTTATGTTTACAGCGATCAGATAATTTCAAAAAATTTAGATGCAACGGAAGGATTACTATATTACATTCCTGAAACACCGAAAGCTGATAAGGAATTACAAGAACTTCAAGACAAAATAAATTTACAATTAAAAGAAATTGAATCATTAAAAAATGAAATAAATGAACTAAAACAAAATAAATTTGAATATACAATAACCAAAACAAGTTTATATAAAATAAATTTATATGCGGGCGAAACTTTGATAGTAAAATAAACAATTAAATTCTTTTCTTCTCTTTAAAAAAACAAAATAACTTGATATAATTAGTACATAATAGAAAAGGGGAATAAAATGAAAAGAATTATTATCTACATCTTGCTAATAATATCATTTACAGCACTTGGTATAATTGGTTTAAAAAATCAACCTATAGATTTGCCAGAAAAGGATATATTAAATAAGGAATTATATTTATATAATGCAGAAAATGGTAACTATGAAACATTAAAAATAACAAAAGAAGAATTAACTTACACCGGAACAACATTAGACTTAACAAATTGCAAAAAGTACACATATAGTACTGGAACTGGTATACTAAAATTAGATTGCAATAAAGCTATAAGAATAATCGGACAAGTTGGAAACTCATATGTTTTTAAAATAAACAATAATAATGTGTTTTTTTACCATACTAAAGAAGAAAGCTATAATGGTAAATTTCAAAGAACATTTAATACTACTAAGGAAAATTATGTAACCGAAGGAATAACAAAAATAACCCCATTAAAACTGGATTATAACAAATTACTTCAAATATTATCACAACAAGCAAAATCGTACATATATGTAAAAAATAAAAATTGTACAGAAATATGTAACATCTACAATAACATTTTTTCATCAGAAAATGAACAGAGTAATAAATACTATCTAGAAATTGATGGTCTTTCTGAAGAAAATTTAAATAATTTAAACTCAATAAACAAACCATTCAAGGATTTATTAGGTAATGAGACAGAATATCCACTAATTATCATAATAGAAAATGGTAACATTATAAGCAATTATGAGGTACAAGTTAATGGTTTAGACTTTAAAGATTACTTTGATATAATAGATGAAGAAGGTAGGGAAGATTATGAGTAAATTAAATAACAAAGAATTAGCAATAATAGATAAATATTTTAGATTAGCAAATTATCTTTCAGTTGGACAACTATACTTATTAGATAATCCATTACTAAGAAGAAAACTTGAACTTAAAGATATAAAACCACATGTTGTTGGACACTGGGGAACCGCTCCAGGACAAAACTTCATATACTTGCATTTAAATAGAATGATAAAAAAATATAACTTGAATATGATCTACATATCTGGACCAGGTCATGGTGGAGAAGCCATGATTGCGAACACTTTCATAGAAGGTTCTTATACAAAAATATATAATAATATAACAAATGATGAAGAAGGTTTAAAAAAATTATTTAAACAATTCTCTTTTCCAGGTGGTGTATCTTCACATGTTGCACCTGAGACACCAGGAAGTATTAACGAAGGCGGAGAACTTGGTTATAGTTTAAGTCATGCTTATGGAGCAGTATTAGATAATCCAACATTAATCGCAGCCTGTGTCATTGGAGATGGAGAAGCTGAAACAGGACCACTTCAAGCAAGTTGGCAACTTAACAAAATAATAAATCCCAAAAAAGATGGAATAGTTTTGCCTATTTTACATTTAAATGGTTATAAAATCGCAAACCCAACAATATTGTCTAGAATACCTGAAGATGAATTGATTTCATACTTCAAAGGACAAGGCTACAAACCATATATAGTTGAAGGTAACGATGAAAAGAAAATGCACATCAAAATGGCTTCTACTATGGAAGAAGTAATAACTTACATAAATAAAATAAAAAAAGCATCACAAAATACAGACTTCAGACCATTCTATCCAATAATAATCTTAAGAACACCAAAAGGATGGACTGGACCAAAAGAAGTAGAGGGTTCATTTAAATCACATCAAATCCCTTTAATAGTAGATGCTGAACATCCAGATAATGTTAGTTTATTAGAAAAATGGATGAAAAAATATAAACCAGAAGAATTATTTAATGAAGATGGAAGTATAAAAGAAGAAATAACAAACTATGCTCCACCACTAGATAAATGCATGGGACTGAATCCTAATACAAATGGTGGCTTATTACTAAAAGAATTAAAAACACCAAATCTAAAAAAATATGGAGTAAAAATAAAAACACCAGGTTGCATAGAAAAAGAAGATATGAGAGAACTTGGTAAATACATTAGAGATTTAATAAAATTAAATGAAAAAAATAACAACTTTAGAATATTTGGACCAGATGAAGCCTTATCAAATAGACTTAATTATGTATTTGATGTAACTAATAAAAAATGGGGTACTAAAATAATTAAACAAGATGAATTATTAAACAGAAATGGTATGGTTATAGATGGAGTGCTATCTGAACATGCCTGTGAAGGAATGCTAGAAGGCTACTTATTAACAGGAAGGCATGGCTTCTTTCATTCATATGAAGCATTTATAAGAATAGTTGATTCAATGACAAGCCAACATGCAAAATGGTTAAAAGTTACAAGTGAATTACCATGGAGAAAACCAATAAGTTCATTAAACTACATACTTACAAGTCATGTATGGCAACAAGATCATAATGGTTATACACATCAAAATCCCGGATTTATCAACCACATATTAACAAAAAAAGCTGAAATATCAAGAATATACTTACCATTTGACTCAAACTCACTAATATCAACATTTGACCATGTAATAAAAACAAAAAATTACATAAATGTTATCATCGCATCAAAACATATGAGACCACAATGGTTAAACATGGAAGATGCAATTCAACATTGTGAAAAAGGTTTAGACATTTGGGAGTGGGCAAGTACAAATAGTGGTAAAAATCCGGATATAGTCTTAGCATGCGCAGGAGATACACCAACTTTAGAAACATTGGCCGCAACATCAATACTAAAAGAACACTTACCTAACCTTAAAATAAGAGTCGTAAATGTTGTAGACTTAATGAAACTTGAATCAAATAAAAAACATCCACACGGATTAACAGATTCTGAGTATAACAAAATA
Organism: uncultured Bacilli bacterium; assembly: GCA_934101625.1. Lineage (GTDB taxonomy): Bacteria > Bacillota_I > Bacilli_A > RF39 > UBA660 > CAKOLN01. Next base: position 4,739 of record CAKORV010000017.1, read on the forward strand.
TTTACCACAAACAAACCAATCATATTCACATTCCATGGTTATCCAAATGTAATACATGAATTAACTTATAATCGCACAAACAGAGAAATTCATGTAAGAGGTTACAATGAAGAAGGTACAATAACAACACCATTCGACATGAGAGTTCAAAATAAAATAGATAGATACCACATAGTATTAGATGTCTTAAAATACGTACCAGGTTTATCTAAAGAAAAAGAACTTAAAAATTACTGTAATAAAATGTTAGAAAAACATAACTCATACATTAGAGAATATGGAAAAGATATTGAAGAGGTATCAAATTGGAAATGGAAATAAACTATTTAATTAAACAAAAAATAAAGAGTAACATCTAATATACTAGGAATACTAAAAATTCCTAATATAAAATTTAATTAAAAATTTGTATTTCCTCCTAAAAATCGTTTAATAGACTATACTGGTCTCAAATATATAAATTAATAAAAGCTACTTAACAAAAGTAGTTTTTTTTACACCAAATTTATGATAAAATTATAAAGAGGATAGTTATGAAAAAGGGTATATTAATTATTATAATATTAAATTTAAATATAATGATGTTAAATGCATCAACTGGACTTCTAAAAGATGGAAGTATTTTTAAATGTAATGGTGAATACTATGGAACTCATGGAAAAGATGTACACTATCATAAAGCAGAAAAATCAACTAATGGTAACTACAAAGCAAGTGGAGAATCATTAGGTACAAATTGGGTATGTGACGGTGAAATTGTAGACATTGACGACACAATAGTTTTGGAAAAACAAGAAGTAACATTTAATAGATGTGTAGATGGAGACACTGCAGTATTTAATGTAAATGGTAAAGAAGAAAAATTTAGATTTCTAGCAGTAGATACACCAGAAACAAAACATCCTACAAAAGAAGTTCAAGCATATGGTAAAGAAGCAAGTGATTATACATGTGACAAACTTAAAAATGCAACTAAAATAGAAGTAGAATATGAAGAAAATAAAACAGATAAATATAACAGATATTTAGGATGGATATGGGTAGATGGAAAACTTTTACAAGAAGAATTAATATCTAATGGCCTAGCAGAAGTATCTTATATATATGGTAACTACAAATATACCAATCACTTATGCAATGTACAAACTACTGCAATAAAAAATAACCTAGGAATATGGACTACTAACAGAGAAGAAGGATTTTGTTCAAGCATTAGAAAACTCAACATAGAAAGAACAACTACAACCACAAGTGAAGATGAAACAAAAACAGAAGAAAGTCTAAATACTCAAGATTTACTATATTCATTACCAATACTATTTTTATTATTTATAGTAAAAAAACTAGGAGGTAAAAAATGATAATTAATGGAAAAGAAGTTAGTATTGATGATTTAGTAGAAACAATAGACATTAATAACAACATACCCAAAACAAGAAAAAATGGCTTAGTTTTAAGAAATTCACAAATTGAAACATTAAAAAAATATAACATAGAATATGAAAACTTTACTAGTTTATCAAGCCTAATATTTGAAATAGAAGAAATCTTAACATATGAAACTGACTTAGATGATTTAGAAGAATTGAGTGCAGAACTATCAGAACAAAACTACTATAATAACACCAACAAGTAAGGAGTAGCTATGAAAAAAGAATATTTAATAAAGAAAGAAGAAGTAATATCTAAATTAGAAAGTAACATAAATGGTTTATCAACAAAAGAAGCAAATAAAAGATTAAAAAAATATGGTAAAAATGTACTTCCTAAAAAGAAACAAAAAACTTTTATACAAGTATTTCTAAGTGAATTTAAAAATCCTATAGTTTATATATTATTTATATCTATGATACTATCATTCATAATAGGTGAATATATAGATGGTCTATTTATACTTTTTGTTGTATTAATAGATGCTACACTAGGTTCAATACAAGAATATAGAAGTAACAAAAATGCAGAAGCCCTAGCAAGTCTTATTAAAATAGAAGCATTAGTTATAAGAGATGGAAAAGAATATATGGTGCCAAGTGAAGACTTAGTAATAGGCGACATTGTATTATTAGAATCAGGTACAAGAGTACCCGCAGATATAAGATTAATTGAAACTCAAAATTTATCAATAGATGAATCCATGTTAACAGGAGAATCTATTCCAAGAGAAAAAAACTCAAGCACATTAAAAAAAGAAGAAACTCTAAGTGAAAGAATCAACATGGCTTATTTAGGAACATCTGTAATGAGGGGAAGAGGAAAAGGAATAGTCACAGGAACAGGTACTAATACTGAAATAGGAGTACTAGCAAAAGAAGTATTAGAAAAAGAAGACACAATAACTCCACTTCAAATAAGAATGACAAAATTTACTAAAACTCTAGGAATGCTAACAGGCATATTAGCCCTTTTAATAACAATGATTTTATATTATAAAGGATACACTGCCAAAGAAATATTTTTTCTAGTTGTTGCTCTTTCAATCTCAGCCATACCTGAAGGACTTCCAATGGTAATAACATTATCTCTATCAATAAGCTCTAACAAAATGGCTAAAAAAAATGTATTAGTAAAAAAACTAAATGCAGTAGAAGCTTTAGGTAGTGCAACAGTAATCGCTAGTGATAAAACAGGAACACTAACATTAAATGAACAAACTGCAAAAAAAATAATACTTCCTAACAACGATGTATATGAAATAACAGGAAGTGGTTACAACAACAAAGGTAAAATAAAACCAATTAATAAAAGCAAACTTGAAAATATAGATAAAATAATAAAAGAAGGAGTTTACAATAACGAAGCGAGTTTATCACTAATAAAAAATGAATGGGTAAGTTTTGGAGACTCAATGGAAATAGCTTTACTTTCATTAGGTTATAAATACAATCTAAATATGGAAAATATGAAAGAAAACATCGTTGGTAGAATTCCTTATGAATCAGAAGCAGGCTATTCAGCAGTTTTCTACAAAGAAAATGATGAAATTCATGTAAGTGTAAAAGGTTCACTTGAAAAAGTATTAGAACTAACAAATAATAAAGTAAACAAAGATAATATTCGTACTCAAAATGAACAACTTGCTCGTGAAGGTTATAGAGTTTTAGCTTTCGCAACTGGAGAAACTAAAAACTTTAAAGTAAAAGAAACACATAATTTAAATGATATTCCAAAATTAAATTTTCTAGGTTTAATAGCTTTCATTGATCCAATAAGACAAGATGCTATAGATGCAGTAAAAAAATGTACAGAAGCAGGAATTAAAACAGTTATGATAACTGGAGATCACCCTTTAACAGCCTATGCAATAGCCTCATCTCTAGGTATTTGTAAGGGAGAAATGGAAGTCACAACCGGTACAGAAATAGAAAACGAATATAATAAAGGAAACAAATCATTTGATGAATACATTAAAACTAAAACCGTATTTACAAGAGTAACGCCTATACAAAAATTACAAATAGTAGAATCATATAAAAGACAAGGAGAATTTATCGCTGTAACTGGTGACGGAGTAAATGACACTCCAGCTTTAAAAGCAGCAAATGTAGGAGTAGCCATGGGTAGTGGTACTGATGTTGCAAAAGAAACAGGTTCACTAATAATAACTGATGACAAATTTTCATCAATATTAAATGGAGTAGAAGAAGGAAGAACAGCCTATGACAATGTTAGAAAAGTAACTTATATGTTATTATCATGTGGTGTATCAGAAGTATTCTTTTATATACTAGCTATACTTCTTGATTACCCAATACCTCTAACTGCAATACAACTTCTATGGTTAAATCTTGTAACAGATGGAATCCAAGATGTAGCCCTTGCCTTTGAAGAAAAAGAAAAAGACATACTAAAAAGAAAACCAAGAAAACCAGAAGAAAATCTCTTTGACAGATTACTTAGAAATGAAATATTTCTAATGGGAATAATAATGGGTATAATAGTATTTGGACTATGGATATACTTAATAGATGTATTAAAATATGATATAAATACCGCAAGAAGTTATGTGTTATTACTTATGGTATTTATTCAAAATATACATTGCTTTAACTGTAGAAGTGAAATACATAGTATTATAAAAAAACCAATAAAAGAAAATAAAAAATTAATATTTGCAATAATAACAGTACTATTTATTCAATTTGTAGTAGTAGAAAATAGTTTCTTATCACATGTACTAGGCTCTGAACCAATCCCTATATTACATGTTCTATATTTATTCTTACTGGCAACTCCAATAATATTAGTATCTGAATTATTAAAATATTTTGAAAGAGAAAAAATAAAACGAGGTAAATTATGATTATAGATATATTAAAACCAATAATACTACTAGTATTAGGATTAATAATATTAATTAGATTTTCAGATATTTTTGTAGAAGCCGCCAGTAGTTTATCCCTAAGATTAAAAGTACCTAAAATGTTAATCGCACTAACAGTAGCGTCATTTGGAACTTGTGCACCAGAACTAGCAATATCTTTTAATAGCATTAGAACAGGTAATCCAGACATGACACTAGCTAATGTAATTGGTTCTTCTATAGTAAATATACTACTAATCGTTGGAGTAGCCGCAATAGTAAGACCTATTAAAGTGAAAGAAAGAACTATAAAAAGAGAATTACCTCTACTAGTAATAATAACTTCGGCTTTCTTTGTACTTATAACAGATTCACTATTCAAAAAAGGAGCAGCTAACACTCTAACCAGAGCAGATGCAATAATGTTATTAGTTTGGTTTGCACTATTTATCTTCTACATTGTAGGTATAGTCAGAAAAAACAAATCAGATGAAGAAGAAAAACCAAAATTTACTCTTTGTAAATCTCTTGTACTGATAGTTGTATCAATAATATCAATTATAATCGCCTCAGACTTGGTAGTTGATAATGCAGTACTACTAGCAGAAAAAATAGGAATAAGTCAAAAAATAATAGCGATGACTGTAATAGTAATTGGAACAAGTTTACCAGAACTAACAATGACAGTAAATGCAGCAAGAAAAAATGAATTTGACATGGCAGTAGGAAACATAATTGGAACAAACATATTCAATATTTGTATAGTATTAGGTTTACCTATCGCACTATATGGTACTGTATCTTCAAATGCATTTACTATGATAGACACAAGTATAGTTTTATTATCATCAATAATATTCTATATATTTGGTAAAAGTGATAAAGAACTCTCAAGAAGAGAAGGTATATTAATGGTAACTTTATTCTTAGTATACTATGCTTACTTATTCATATACTAAAATATTAAAGTGTGACATAATTGTTACATTTTTTTACTATTTAAAACTGTTTATAAAAGCACGATAAACAAAATAAAAAAATTAAAACGAAGTAAAATATAGCAAATGAAAGAATGCTATGTTATAATATATGCATCAATGAAACACAAGATGGGAGTTTGATAAAAATGTATAATTTTAAAGAAGTAGAAGAAAAATGGGAAAAAAGATGGGAAGAGGAGAAAAGTTTTAAGGCAATAGATTTTCATCCAACTAAACCAAAGTATTATGTATTGTATGAATTCTATAATATAAGTGGAAACCTACATATGGGACATTTGAAGGGATCAGTACCAGCAGATGCACTAGCAAGAATGAAAAGGTTACAAGGATATAATGTTTTGTTTCCAATCGGAGGAGACTCATTTGGATTACCCGCAGAAAATGCTGCAATAAAAACAGGAATAGATCCAAAAGTATTTGTAGAAAATGGAATGAAAAATGTACTTGAACAATCTAAGAGAATAGGACTTTCTTTTGACTATGATCGAGCATTCGCAACAAGTGACGAAGAATATTACAAATGGACACAATGGATATTCTTACAATTCTATAAAGAAGGAAAAGCATATAAGAAAAAAGGTGTAGTTAACTTCTGCCCAAATTGTAAAACAGTTTTATCTAATGAAGATTCACAAGGTGGATTATGTGACAGATGTCATGGAAAAGTAGTACAAGCAGAAAGATGGGTATGGTTCTTGAAAATGAAAGAGTACTCAGAAAAACTACTAGGAAATGTAGATAGAATAACAATGAGTGAAAACTTAAAAGAATTACAAAGAAACTGGATAGGTAGAAGTGAAGGAATGAAAATTTCTTTTGACATAGTAGATGAAAATGATAATAAATTAACAAAAGCTGAAATATTCACAACTTGTCCAGAAACAATATATGGAATAACATTTATGGTAATGGCTCCAGAACATGAATTAATTAATAAACTTCAAGATAAAATAAATAATTATGAAGAAGTAAAAAAATATCAAGAAGAAACAAAATATAGAAGTGAATTAGATAGAATGTCAAACCAAAAAGAAAAGACTGGATGCAAACTAGAAGGATTATATGGAGTAAATCCAGTAAATGGAAATAAAGTACCAATATATATAGCAGACTTTGTTTTAGCAGGCTACGGAACAGGTATAGTAATGGCCGTACCTACACATGACCAAAGAGACTATGAATTTGCAAAAGAATTTAATATACCAATGATTCAAGTAATTGAAGGAGATGTAGAAAAACAAGCAGTAGAAAAAGCAGAGTATTTAGCTAAAAATTCAAAACTAATGAATTCAGAAGAATTTAGTGGAATGCCAGTAAAAGAAGCAAAAGAGAAAATAAAAGAAAAATTAATTTCTACAGGAAAAGGTATTAAAGAAATAAACTATAAAATGCAAGACTGGTCATTTAATAGACAAAGATACTGGGGAGAACCATTCCCAATAGTATTCTGTCCAGAATGTGGAACAGTGCCAGTACCAGAAGAAGAATTACCTGTAAGATTACCAAAGACTAAAGATTACATGCCAAGAGAAGACGGTTCTTCTCCATTATCAAAAATAGAAGAATGGGTAAATTGTAAATGTCCAAAATGTGGAGGACCAGCAAAAAGAGAAACAGATACAATGCCAAACTGGGCAGGAAGTAGTTGGTATTGGTTAAGATATTGTGATCCACATAATAATGGAAAACTAGCAGATTTAGAAAAATTAAAATATTGGGGAAGTGTAGATGTTTATACGGGAGGAACAGAACATATAACAAGACACGTATTGTATGCATTTTTTTGGCAAAATTTCTTATATGAAATAGGAGCAGTACCAACAAGAGATCCATTTATAAGAAAAATGGGAAGTGGATTAATTTTAGATGATACAGGAAAGAAAATGAGTAAAAGTTCAGCAAATGGAGTATCACCAATGGAAGTAATAGACAAATATGGAAGTGATGTAGCAAGACTTCATGTACATTTTCTAGGAGGATATGAAGACAACATTGCTTGGACATATGATGGAATAAATGGTATAGTTGGCTTTATCAATAAAGTTTGGGATTTACAAAACATAATAGAAGATAATCAAGAATTAACAAAAGAACAAGAATATGATATAAACTCACTTATCAAAAAGGTAACTGAAGATTTAGAAGATTTGAAATTAAATACATCTATAGCTGCCTTTATGGGGTATGTAAAGAAAATAAAAGAAAGAGGATACATAACAAAAGAAGAATTAAGAATATTTTTAATTCTCCTAAATCCATTAGCGCCTCATATAACAAGTGAAATGTATGAAAAAGTATTTAATAAAAACATTTTAAATGAATCATGGCCAACTTATGATGAAACAAAACTAAATAAAGATTCATTCACAATGGTTGTTCAAGTAAATGGAAAAGTAAGAGGAAAAATAACTGCTTCATCTAGTACAAGTAATGAAGAAATGTTAGAACTTGCTAAAACTATTGATAATGTTAAATTATTTATTGATAATAAAGAAATTATTAAAGTCATAACAGTTCCTAAAAAGTTAGTTAATATTGTTGTAAAATAATTTGTAACAAAAAAGAATCATGAAACTTTAATAGATATCATGTTATTTAAAGAAAACTAATGGAACAATTAAAGTGGTATTAAACTTAAAAAATAAAATTAACATATTAAAGTGTAACAAAATTGTTACATTTTTTTCTTTACAAATACCCATAAAAAGTGATATAATACACTAGGTTTTTTTAAAGAGGTGAAAATATTATGAAAATAAGAAATGTTGCAATAATCGCACATGTAGACCACGGTAAAACAACATTAGTTGATGAATTATTAAATCAAAGTGGAACATTTAGAGAAAATGAAACTCATGATGTAAGAGTAATGGACTCTAATGACATAGAAAAAGAAAGAGGAATAACAATACTTGCTAAAACAACAGGTGTACATTATAAAGACTATAAAATTAATATAGTAGACACACCAGGACACGCTGACTTTGGTGGAGAAGTAGAAAGAATAATGCATATGGTTGATGGTGTAATTCTTTTAGTAGACGCTAGAGAAGGAACTATGCCACAAACTAGATTCGTACTAAAAAAAGCATTAGAAGCTAACTTAAAACCAATTGTTGTCATAAATAAAGTAGACAGAGAAAATGTAAGAATAGACGAAGTAATTGACGAAGTATTAGAATTATTCATTGATTTAGGTGCTACTGATGAACAAATAGATTTCCCTATAATATATGCAAGTGCATTAAATGGAACTAGTAGTTATAGTGAAGACTTAAGTACACAAAAACATACAATGGAACCAATATTTGAAACAATAATAAATACAATTCCAGAACCAAGTGGAAAAGTAGATGCTCCATTACAATTCCAACCAGCATTACTAGATTACAATGATTATGTTGGAAGAATTGGCGTTGGTACAATCGCAAATGGTACTATAAAAACAGGAGAAATGGTATCATGTGTAAGATTAGATGGAACAATAAAACAATTTAGAGTTCAAAAATTATTTGGTTTCACAGGCATTAAAAAGCAAGAAATAGAAAGTGCATCAGCAGGTGAAATAGTAGGTATCTCAGGATTACCAGACATATCAGTAGGAGAAACAGTATGTGAAATAGGTAAAGAAGATGCTTTACCAATACTAAAAATAGAAGAACCTACATTAAAAATGACATTTGGTGTTAATACTAGTCCTTTCTCAGGTAAAGAAGGTAAACTTTTAACTGCAAGAAAAATAGAAGAAAGACTAATGAAAGAACTAGAAAAAGATGTATCATTAAGAGTTGAACAAAAAGATGCAGAAAACTGGATAGTAAGTGGTCGTGGTGAACTTCATTTATCAATATTAATCGAAAACATGAGAAGAGAAGGCTTTGAACTACAAGTTTCAAAACCAGAAGTAATTATAAAAGAAATAGATGGTGTAAAATGTGAACCTTATGAAGAAGTATTAATTGAAGCACCAACAGAAACAGTAGGCGCAGTAATAGAAAGTTTAGCTAGTAGAGATGGACAAATGATAAATATGAAATCTCATGAAACTAATACTAAACTTGAATACTTAGTTCCTTCAAGAGGATTAATAGGATTTGTAAATGAATTCTTAATATTAACTAAAGGTTATGGAATAATAAATCATACATTTAAAGAATATGGTCCAGTAAACCCTAACCCAGTTGGAGAAAGAAAACTCGGTGTACTTGTATCTATGGAAAATGGTAAAGCTACAGCTTATGGACTAGGTGCATTAGAAGATCGTGGTATCATGTTTATTGAACCAGGTACTGAAGTATATGAAGGTATGATAGTCGGAGAAAATAATAGAGATAACGACCTAGCAGTAAATGTAACAAAAGCTAAAAACCTAACTAATACTAGAAGTGCAAGTAAAGATCATACAGTAGTACTAAAAAGACCTAGACAACTAACTCTAGAAATAGCTTTAGATTATATAAACACAGATGAATTAGTTGAAGTAACACCAAAGAGTTTCAGATTAAGAAAAAGAATATTAAACACTGAACTAAGAAAAAAAGAAGATGCTAAAAAACAAAAATAGGTTATTATGAATATAAATTATGATTTAGAATTAGAAAAAATAATAAAAGAAAATGCAGGCACAAAACCAAAATTATTACTACATTCCTGTTGTGCTCCATGTTCTTCCTCAGTAATTGAAAGATTATTACCTTATTTTGAAATAACTATACTTTATTATAATCCTAATATAGAACCATATGAAGAATATCTAAAAAGAAAAGAAGAACAATTAAATTATATAAAAGACAAAGGTATAAATTTTATGGATTCGGATTATGATAACGAATTATTTAAAGAAATGAGTAAAGGACTAGAGGGTATTCCAGAAGGTGGAATAAGATGTCATAAATGTTATTATCTAAGATTAGAAAAAACAGCCATACTAGCAAAAAAGAATAATTTTGATTACTTTGGTACAACATTAACTGTTAGTCCTTATAAAAATAGTCAAATACTTAATAAAACAGGAGAAGAACTATCAAAAGAATTTAACATTAAATACCTATATTCAGACTTTAAAAAGAAAAATGGATATAAAAGATCTATAGAATTATCAAAAGAAAATAACTTATATAGACAAAATTATTGTGGATGTATTTATTCAAAGCCAAGTGAGCAAAAATAAGCTCACTTTTTTGTTAATTTTATTGTAAAGATTTAATGAATTTATTGAATATTTATATAAAATAACTTACAATGAAACCAATAAAGTATATTTATAGGAGGGTTAATCATTATGAAAATAATAGATTTAAATGCTATGGATGAATTAAACTCATTTTTTCATTTTACAAACATAGGTAATCTAGAAAGTATAGAAAATAAAGGCTTATTACCAAAAAAAGGTGAAAATGCATTTAGTTTAGAACGAACAGAAAAAATTTTCTTTTCAAAAGGAGGAATAGGTACTTTAGAAATAATAGATGCGTGGATTAGATGGAGAATATATAAAACTATTCAAGCATTCTATGAAGCACATAATTTAAGTAATTGCAAAGAAGCATTTATAACTGGAAAAGGTTATACTAAAGAAATAATTGAAAAAACATTTATTGATTTCTATAATTACATAAGTAATTGTGTATATCTTAAGTTAGATTTAAAAGAGCATGAAGATTTTGCTTATGATGATATAGATGAAATAAAAAAATATTTTAAAAAAGATGAAATGTTAAAGAAAATGTATGGACCCTATTCAAATATAGACACTCCTATAATGGAAAATTGGAATATGCATACATTTGCTAATAGAACAATTTCACCAGACAAACTTAGTATAATTGAATTAAATGAAAACTCAAATGCATTATGTATAATTAAAAAACTAGCAGAAAAATATTCATGTGATAATTTATATTACTTAAATGAATTTCTAGCATTTACAAACGAATATGACAATAAAAGAAGTTTATAACGAATTTTTAAATGTAAATACATTATTTTTCTATCTTGAACAATACCAAACTATGTATTATAATTATTATAGTAGGTGAAAATCAATGAAGATAAAAGATAAAAAAGGGTATAAAATATTTAACGTCATTTCAAAAACTATATCTTGGTGTGTATTAACAATATTAATGATTATTGGAGCATTTTTAATAGCATACATTGCTATAAATAAAATTGCTCAAGCAAAAGGAGAAAGAGCTCCACTAGGCTTATACACTATAATTAGTCCTAGTATGACTCCAAAAATACAAGTTTATGATGTTGTATTTGTAGTAAAAACAGATCCAAATGATATTCAAATTGGAGATATAATATCATATTATAGTACAAATAGTTATTTTGGTACAACACCAATTACCCACAGGGTAGTTGAAAAATTCAATACAAACTATGGTATAACATTTAGAACACAAGGAGATGCCAATCCAGTACCAGATGAAGAAATAATAATGAGTGATCATGTTATAGGTACTGTAAGATATGTTATTCCACAGTTAGGAAGAATACAATTTTTCCTAGCAAGTAAAGGTGGATGGTTCATTGCAATATTAGTACCAGCATTTGGTATCATAATATATGATATAATAAAACTAGTAAAATTAATAAAGGTTAAAAACAAAATGAGCCAAATAAAAACATATGAAGAAGAAGATAAAACACCTGTAAGAAAACGTAGCAAAAAATAATTGCTATGTTTTTTTGACAAACAAATAAAAATGTAGTAGAATATAACCCATTTATGGGGGAAATATGAATATAAATAAACAAATAATTACTACAATATCAGAAATAATTTTTTTAATACTATTTACTATCTTTACTAACAAAATATGGAATAACTTATCAATAAACAAATCAATATCAACAACATACTTAAATAAAAAAAACTTAATACCATTAAATTTCAATATAGAAAATAACTTAAAAAATTTAACTAATGAATATAACGAAAAGGAATATGTAAAATTAAACATTCAAAACTTATCAGACATAGACAAAGATTATACAATATATTTTATAATAGATAACGATATCAATATAGATAACATAAAATTTAAAATAAATGATACAGAAAACTACATAACATCATTAAACTACATAACATTTGAAGAAAAGAAATACTATATAATAGATGAAAACTTAATACAAAAAAATAACTCAATACAAGAAAATCTTTACATATGGAATAATAGTAATGACTATAAAAATATAATTTTTAATATAGAATTAGACGAATTATAAGTAAAATAACAAATTTTATATTGAACAGAATGACTTTTTGTTATAAAATATTATTATAGCATAGGTGATAAAAATGGGATTGGAAAAAATGCTTAATAGAGAAATAAAATTAACAATAGCCGTTGTATGCTTGGTAACAACGCTTTTTATCATGTTCTCATATTCAGTATTCAAAGTGGAATCAACAGGTGAAACGAGTACAATAACATTTGGTGATATTAAATTAACATTTTGTACAGATTCTTCATGTGAAAGTAGCATTTCAAATATGGGAAATATAATAGGAACTCAAACAAATGGTACAACTACTACATATGTTCCAATATATCCACAAAATGATCCAACAACAACAGATGAATGGAACGAATTAACTCCATACATATTTAAAATAACAAATTCAGGTAGTTTACCTTTAACAGTATCTTTATTCTTAGAAAAAGATGAAACAGCAAGTACATATACATACAATAGAGATGTTAATGGTACAACATATGAAGAAACATTTAATGAAGCAGTAGATGACTCTGAAATAAAAATAGCACTTGGAGAGTATACAAGTACACCAACTATTAAATTGTATTCAGACACTGTAACTACAGAAGGAAATCATAAATTAGCAGAAAACATATATCTAGAACCTAATGCATCAAAAACATATAAATTATATGCTTGGTTAAAATCAGATGCAACAAATGCTAGTCAAGGAAAATACTTTGTAACATTAATCACAGCACATGGAGAATATATTCCAGAATCTTAACATTTAGAAAAATATCTAAATGTTTTTTTATTTTATTCTATGAAAATGATAAAAATTATGTTATTATTAAAATAGGAGAGTGATACAAAATGAAGAAAGCATTAAAAATGTTTTCACTTACATTATTTGCATTCATAGCACTAGGTGTAACTAATGTAAAAGCTGATGGTACATTAAATTACATACTACCAGATGGCACAACTAAAAGTATTGTTATAAAAGATGATGATACTAGAACAATTTTAGATTTAAAAAAAGAAATATCTAAAGAAGCTAACATTGATGTTGAGCATTTGCTATTAAGAAATGAAAGTAATTATTATGAAAATGATGAAGCTCAATTAGCAGAAAATTTATATTTTTCTGAAACAGGAACCTTAACTTATACAGTAGTTGAAAGAAAAGAAATTGAAGAAGAAGAGCTTACTATGAAAGCAGTAAAACCAACTACTGAAGAGGAAAAAATTGCTTTTCAAGAAACATTTGCTTTTCAAGAATTACCTGGTTATTATCTAACAAATTGTAATGAAGCATATAATGAATGCGATATAGTATACTTCACAACAGGAAAACTTTATAAAAGAGTTAAAATTAACTTTACTTATGATGAAAATGAAAAAAAGATAGTTGACTCTATAGTAAAAAAATTAAACGGTAAAACAATGTTCGAATTAAAAGATTTAGAATTTGTTAATTATTGGGTATATGGCGGATCACCTATAAACTACTCAAGTGAATTTAAAAGTGCTATTGACTATAAAAACTTCTATTTAGATGTAAGAGCTGGTTCATGTGATCCATTTGAAACTACTGCATTTGGAATAGCAACATTTATTTATAATGGAACATTATATGCTTCATTTGGAGAATTTGGTGTAGAAAGCAAAAATGTATTATATGTACCAGATGACACAAAAGATGAAGATATTATGAAAACTATTCAAGAGAGAATAGATAATTATATTGGAAAAGGAATTGTAGAGATATCTAAATATGATACATCTCTTCAAAAATACATAGATGATACAATAAACTATTATCTACAATTTGTTAATCCAAATGGAAGTGAAGAAGAAAAACAAGCATATAAAGATGAAGTTAACAAACTAAAAGAACTATCTTCAGATGGAATATTCTATATTGCAAAAATAGGAAAAAAAGAAAAATTATTCTTAGTAAAAAAGGATAGTAACAAAGTGTATACTCCATCATATAAAACTTCAGATATAAAAACAAACATAACAATAACATCAACTGATAACACATTACCATTAGATACTCTAATACAAGTAAAAGAATTAACTAGTGGTGAAGAATATGACAAGATAATTAAAATATTAAACACAACTAATAATGATATGTTTGATTTAAAACTATTCTCTAATTCAACAAATAAATATATAACTAAACTAAATGATGGATCATTTGAAGTAAGAATTCCAATAAAAGATGAATTAAAAGACAAAGACTTAGTTGTATATTATGTAAATAATAATGGTGAAAAAGAAGAATATGAAGTAAAAGTAGAAAATGGAGAAGCAGTATTTAATACTAATCACTTTAGTATATATACACTTGCTGAAAGAGCTTCAACTATTCAAGAAATAGAAAACCCACAAACTGGAGATAACATCATAACTTACATACTTATTGGTTCTATTTCAATGATAGCCTTATTAGGATGTACATTATATTTAAAGAAAAATCATAAATAAAAAATAAACATTTAGACCTAAAAATCTAAATGTTTTTCTATTACACTAATAATCTCATAAAGAATTATAGAAAGAATTAACAATATAACAATACCACTCATAACTAAAGTTAAATTAAATACTTGACTACCATAAAGAATTAAATAACCAATACCTGCCTTGCTAGTAAGAAACTCCCCCATGACTATACCTATTAAGCACATCCCTATATTAATTTTACATGTGTTAATAATAATCTTAAAATTACTAGGTAAAAGAACATACTTTAATATTTGATATTCATTCGCACCAAAAATCTTTAATATCTTAATTCTATTCCTATTAGTATTCTTAAGTCCAACAGAAATACTTTGAATACTAACAATAATAGAAATTAAAATAGCCATAGTAATAATACTTCTCTTATTAGCGCCTATCCATATAATTAATATAGGACCCAATGCAACTTTGGGTAAACTATTAAAAATAGTCAAATAAGGATCAATTATCTTAGAAAAAGTTTGACTCTTATATATAAGTAATGAAACAATAAAACTAATTACTAATGTTATAAAAAATGCTATTAAAGTTTCACTCAAAGTAACCCATACATGTTTGAACAAATTTCCACTCATAAGTAAACTATAAATATTATTAACAATCCTACTAGGAGAACTTGTTATAAATGTATTAATAACATTTAATCTAGCTAACACTTCCCATAAACCTATAATAAAAATTCCTATAAATAACTGACTAAATAAAACAAATAACTTCTTCTTTTTCTCATTCTTAATAAACTTTAATTGTTTATCACTAATCATTATCAATATCCTTCCAAATCATATCATAATAATAACTAAATTCAGGAGCCTTTCTATTATTAATAGGATTACTCTTATTACTTAAATTAATATCATAAATATTCTTTACCCTAGCAGGCCTAGTAGTAAGCACTATTATTCTTTCAGATAAAGAAATGCTTTCTGCAATATCATGACTCACCATAATCACAGTAATTCCTTCATTCTTAATAATTCTATAAATATCATCACTTACTTTTAACCTAGTTTGATAATCTAATGCCGAAAAAGGTTCATCTAAAAATACTAAATCAGGTTTAGTCGCAAGTGTTCTAATAAGAGCAACTCTTTGAATGCAGTGAAGACATTTTTTGTTAATTTCCTTTATTTATAAGGGTTTGTTTGATACCTGATTCAACCACTTTTTTTTACTTAAAGGATATATTTTTTATTAAAGCTTAACTTTTTAGTTTAATTAATTTTTTGTTTATATTAAGAAAGTCTTATTCTATATAGGTTTTAAGGAAGTGTCCTAATACAACCTATATTTTTTAATTTTTAGAGTTATTATCTTCAATTTGTTTAGTTTCATTTACATATTGATAGTTTAAAACATTTTCATTTAAAATAGCTGATTTGTTAGTTGCTTTTTCATAAGAATTTCTTGTATCTTTTGCAACTTGTCCACCTTTACGAGCAACTTTTAAATTTCCTTTAAAACCTTGAGGATTTTCTGATTTTGCTATATCACGAGTGGCAATTTCTCCTAAATCAGTAAGTAATACTTCTATATCAGTCATATTATCTCTTAAAAATTCTTTTCTAATGCCTTTATATGCTTTATATTCACTTGCTTTCATACCAGACCACCTTTTATATATTTCATTAGTAAGCATTGCATAGTGGGAAGGTTTTTCAATGCCACCATCTTTTGTATATCTAATTTATCAGTATTATAGTATTTTCCATCTGCTGACTTCATCTTCAGTTGGTTAGAATTACTAACCAACTCACTTCCTTCGCTGTTTAATTTGTTTTTATTTAGTAAACCATTAATACTTCTTTTTTGATATAATTATTATTATTTAATGCTCCAATAATATCAATAACACTAAAATAATATTCTTCTTTTTCTTCATTCCATATACTACGAATAGTACTATTTTCAAATAAGTTTGTAATTGTTTCTAGTTTATTTTCTTTCATTTTTTCACCACCTTTTATTAACTATTTTAAAAGTTCCATTTAATTTGTATATCTCTACTTTTTGTTTCAACATTAAACTTTCCAATATAGATTTTATCTATAAATTCTTGGGCGATAACTCTATTTAATTCTGTTAGTTCTTGGTATTTACTAAATATCTTCTTATTATTTTTTGAAGATTCATCTTTCTTTTTATAATAAGCTATTTTATCAGTAATAGACTTTATTTGATCTTTATAAGCATCTTCATCTTTATTATAGTTTGTAATTAAATCTTTAAATTGCTCGGGTGTAATAACACCATTAACCTTATCTTCATAAATATTTTTTAAATAATTTCCTGTTTTAGAAATCTTATTTTGAATATCAGTTAGTCCTTTCTCTAAAGCTTTAATTTTTTTCTGAAATCTACTATTAA
>CAKORV010000018.1 GCA_934101625.1 uncultured Bacilli bacterium
CTTATATTTTCACTAGCTAAGGTTGCATCACCCGAATATAACACATATATTCCTTTACTTCTTAAACTTATACTTTTACCTTCACCATTTACTCTAGCTTTAAAGTATGCATAACTTACTCCAATAGTTAATACTAATATACTTACTACCAAATACACAATATATTTTTTATTTTTCATTTCTTTCACCACCAAAAAAATATATAGACTTGTGCCTATATATTTAATTTCACGAAAAAACTATGAGAGTTATTTACCTTTAACCCCCCCCGATTTCTGTACCAAGTTTGGTACTTAATTCGAAGAAAATTATTTCTCTCATAGTTTAATTACTCCTTCATATTTTATGTTTTAATTTTATCAAAATATACGATTGAGTTCAAGTATTTTAAATTGTTTTTTTAGTTTTCTTACCACTTTAATTTTCTGGTTTTAGATTTAGCTAAAATTTTATACCATTTGCTTTCTACATGATTATAAACATAAGAAATTCTATTAGATACATAAGTTAATTCTTCTTCATCATCTATCCATTCCTTATATTTCTTTACTAATTCTCCATGTCCTAAAGCCTTAAGGGTTTTAATTCTAGCTTTTAATATATCATTTGCACTTTTATAAACTGCATTATATGCATTTTTAACATAGACAATGCATGCGTCATCACCACTAACATGCCAAGAATTATATCTTTGTGCTCTTATTCTATCAGCAAGTTTCAACATGTCGTCTACATATCTTTCAATTAAATTAATACAAACTTGACAACTTATTAAATTACTTTCTACTGCTTGATTAAGTTTATTTATAGCATCAATCGTAACATCGAAAACATAATAGTCATTTGATCCATTATTTTCCCATCCATAATCTTCACCATAAGTTTTTAAACTTAAATATTTTTCTAAATAATTTATTATTGTATTAAATGATTTAATATAAACATAGTTATCATTAGCATTTTTAAGTAAATTCTTTTTTAGTACTCCTTGACGTGCACTTTTTTCAAGCCATTTAATAGTATATTCATCATATGGTCTCATACCATATTTATCAGTGAAATTAGTTTCCATTTATCCCCCATATATTAATTATTCAGTAATTACTTCAATAGCTTTTCTTACTTCTAAATCATATTTTAAGAAATCTTTTCCACCAATTTGTTCTAACAAATCTTTTTCTTCAACTTGATATTTTTCAGCCATATCTTTAGAATATTTATTTAATTCTTCATCATCTATTTTAATATTCTCTTCTTTAACTATTTGTTCTAAGCATAATCTAAATCTAACTCTTTTAGTTGCTTCTTCTTTAAAGTTTTCTTTAAATTTATCTAAATCCATATTCAACATTTTTAAGTATGTATCTAAATTCATTCCTTGCATTTGTAATCTGTGTGAAAAATCATCAGTTATTCTATCTACTTCATCTAATATCATTTCTTCAGGTACATCTATTTTTGCATTTTCACTTACTTTAGTTAAACATTCATCAAAATACTTATCTTCTATATCTCTTTCTTTATGAGCTTTAATATGATTTTTTAATTCACTAACTAAAGTTTCATAAGAATCTACTCCTGGCATATTTAAATCTTTAAAGAAATCTTCATCATATTCAGGTAATATTCTTTCTTTAATTTCTTTAACTTTAACTTTAAATGTTACTTTTTGTCCTTTTAAATCTTCTACATGATAGTTTTCTGGGAAAGTTAATTCTAAATCTTTTTCTTCATTAACACTCATTCCAATTAACCCTTCTTCAAATCCAGGAATAAATGAATGACTACCAATTACTAATGGATAATCTTCTCCTTTACCACCATCAAAAGCTTTACCATCTTTAAATCCTTCAAAGTCTATAGTTACTTCATCACCTTCAGCAACTGTACCTTCTTTAGTTTTCATTTCTACAAATTCTTCTCTTAAATGAGATAATTCATGTTCTACTTCTTCATCAGTTACTTTAGCTTCTTCTTTTTTAATTCCTAAACCTTTATATTTACCAAGTTTAACTTCTGGTTTAGTAGTTATACTAAATGTAATTTCTACATGATTTTTATCAATACTTTTAACATCAACACTAGGTCTACATGCAATTTCTAAATCCTTATTTTCTTCAATTAATCTATCATAAAGTGTTGGAATAGCGTGATCTACTGCATCCATATAAAGTGATTCAATACCAAACTTTTTAATGTACATTTCTTTTGGTACTTGTCCTTTTCTAAATCCATCCATTTGAACATCTTTTTTCTTATGTTCCCAAACATGGTCTAATAATTCTTCCCATTCTTTTCCTTTTAATTCCATTACTATTTCTTTTTTCATTATTATCTCCTTCTTAATGCTAATTTATTATCTTCAATATATTCTTCGATTTGAGTTATTTCTTCTTGTGTATATTTATTACTTAATTTTTCTCTAATCTCTTTTCTTTGATAATATTTAACATATCTCTTTATATTATAAGAAAGTTTTCTATAAAATTCAAGTTTTCTTTGTAATTCTTGTAATCTTTCATTAGTTTTTTTAATATCTTTTTCATTTTCTAATTCATCTTTTAATATTTTTTCTTCATTATTTATTTCTTCTAATATTTTAATATTTAGTAATTCATTTTTATAATATTTATTATACAAGAAATATGCAGGTGGTATTGAGACAATTGATGAAACTAATATTACATTTGCCATTAAGCTAACATCATTATAATGTATACATGATAAAGTAGGTGTTAAGATTGCCATTAGGGTTAATATTGAAGGTATAATTATTCTTTTATTTTTAATTTTATTTAGTTTATTAAGAGTTTGTTTTTTAGCTTTATTTAATTCATTAAGTTTATCATTTATTATTTCGTTATAATTATTATCATTCATTTATATCCCCCTTTCATTAAAAAAAGCACAACAAAAATGTTATGCTACTTTTACTATTTTTACAGTATATACTCCATCAGGACTACTTACTTCTACAGTACTTCCTACTTTTTTATTAAGTATAGCTGCAGCGATTGGACTTTCATTAGATATTTTGTTATTGAATGGATCAGCTTCTTGACTACCCACTATTCTATATTCTTCAACATCATCTTCATCATCGCCATATTGTAAACTAACAGTGCTACCAATTGAAACAACACCATCATCAGTAGTATCTTCAATAATAGTTGCATGTTCTAATATATATTCAACCTCTTTAATACGAGCTTCTAATTTGCCTTGTTCTTCACGAGCAGAGTCGTATTCAGCATTTTCGCTTAAATCCCCTAAGCTTCTTGCTTCTTTTAAAGAATTTAATACTTCTTTTCTTTTGTCTGTTTTTAAGTAATTTAATTCTGTTTCAAGTTCTAGATATCCTTCACTTGTAAGAAAAAATTCTTTTTGTTTCATTTTTTATCTCTCCTTCGTACAGTTTAAAATAATACCAAATTATTCATCATTTGTCAATATAAATCAGTCTATAGGTATTCTTATAATATCATTTTTTTGTACTATAAATGGTACTTTAATTTTTAATATTTCTTGAGGATGTTTTGCAACATCAACTTGTTCATTTTTATCATTTATTAGTTCTTCTACTATAAATTTAGTAGGTTCTAAATTAGGCCCAAATACTTCTACAGTACTACCTACTTTAAAATTATTTCTTTGTTCAATAAGAGCATATCCATCTTTATAATCAAGTACTAATGCTAAAAAATCTTGATTAGATAATTCTACTCTTCCAGTATAATATTGATTATCTACACTAGCTTCTTTATCATAAAAATGTACTGTATTTTCTCTATTAGAAACTCTATTTAAGACTTTCCTATAATATTCTATTGTTTCTTTAGTTAAAGTATTACTTAAACATTTAGTTACAATCATTTTATATGCATTTACTACAGTAGCTATGTAGTATAAACTTCTCATTCTACCTTCTATTTTTAATGAAGATATTCCAATATTAACTAATTCAGGTATGTAATCTATCATACATAAATCTTTAGACGCAATTTGAAAGTTTTCCATATCATTATTTTCAAAACAAAATCTACATACTTGACTACAACCACCACGATTAGAATCTCTTTTAGTTACATAGTTTGAAAGAACACATCTTCCACTATAACTAGTACACATTGCCCCATGTATAAATACTTCTAATTCAATGTCTACATTATTCTTAATATCTAATATATCTTCTTTAGAACATTCTCTACCTAAAACTACCCTAGTAGCACCCATATTTTTCCAAAACAAAGCTGTTTCTTTATTTAAAGTTGATTCTTGAGTACTAATATGTATTTCTGGTTTTAAATTAAGTTCTTTAATTCTTCTAATAACTGCCAAATCACTTACTATAAAAGCATCTACTCCTATATCACTAAGCGTGATTAAATAGTCATCTAAATCTTTTAAATCTTCATCTCTAAATAGTATATTAACTGTAACATATATCTTTTTATTTAAAGAATGTGCAAGAGTAACTGCCTCTTTTATATCATCAACACTAAAGTTATTAGCATTTGCTCTTAAGCTATAATTATATCCACCAATATATACAGCATCTGCTCCATACATAAGTGCCCATTTAAGTCTTTCCAAGTCTCCTGCTGGACTTAATATCTCAGTCATTCTTTCACCCCCAGTTTATATATTATTTTATTATCTAAGAAATAATGATCAGTACTAATATAATCATTAAGATTAATATCTTTATAATGACTCAAAATAATAGATGTTTCACTATCACTCATATTACTTAAATTAACTATAAAATTATAACCCACTAAAAGATTTAAATATAAGTTACCACTAAATATATTATTATCAAATATACAAGTATTTTTATTTTCTTCTTTAATAATTAACTCTTTCTTAGTACTAACTTCTTTAATTATAGTATTCATCTTTCTATTAGATATACCCTTATAATCATAATAACTATTTAATAATGGTCTTTTAGAATACATAAGAGTATTTCTATTTATTAAAAAATAAAATAAATTACTATTAGTATTATTTCTTATTTCTATTAATTCTTCTTTAGTTAGTTCATTATTTACTACTACATTAGATAATCCAAGTTCATTAAAGTAATTTATGCTACTATAATTATTTATTATATGACTACCCATTAATACAACTTTATTTTTATCTAATATATTACTTAATCCAAAATCTTCTATAAAATAATATTCTATATTATTAAGTTTATCTTTAATAAGTTTAAATTCTTCTAATAAATCTTTATGAAATAATTTATTTATCACTACACTTACTTTTCTTTTACTAGATAACTCATTTATTTCTTCTACATTAAAATAAACATTAAACCCTATACTAAAGCCATCTAATGGTAATATCAATTTTTCATTTATATTATTTACATCTTTATTATTAGGTATTATATAAAATTTATTCATCTTTACACCTTCTTAGTACTATTAATCCATCTCCAACATTAATTTTAGTTACTTCATATTCATTTTGATTATCTAAGTAATTTAAAAACCTTTCTATTTTTCTAACTAAGGCTCTTAAATTTCTAGATTTTATTTCATTACTTTTACCAACTAGTCCATGAAAATCTGCATTATCTATTATAAATATTCCACCTTCATTAAGATTATCTTTATATTTATTAATAAATTCTAGATTCTTTCCTTTCGCAGCATCTACAAATATTAAATCATATTTATCATTTATAGTGACATCTAATGCATCTCCTAGTATTAAGTTAATATTGTCTAATTTAGATAATTTAACATTTTCTAAAGCAATATTATATCTTTCTTCATCTCTTTCTATACTTGTTATATAAGCACCAGTATTTCTAATTTTAATTGTACTATAACCTATCGCAGTTCCTATTTCTAATACTTTCTTTATATTATTTTCTTTAATATAATTAGTTAAATAATTTATTCCATCATTTAACATAATAGGAACATTATTCTCTTTAGCATAATGTTCCATGTTACTTAATAATTCACTAATATTCATACCATTTACCTTCTCTTTGAAGTCTATTAATTGTACTTAAGTGTTCACTATAATTCTTACTGAAATAAGTATTATTATCTTTATCTGATACAAAGTAATAATAATCATTTTGAGTAGGATTTAAACTAGCTTCTATACTTTCTATACCAGGATTACAAATAGGTCCGATAGGAAGTCCTATTAAACTATTACATCTAGTATTATATTTATTAGTACAATCATCTATTTCTGCTTGATATAAATCTCTTTCACCCATTAAAACTTTAGAACCATAATAAGTTGTAACACAACTACCTAAGTTCCATCCATTATTTAGTCTATTAGTAAATACTCCTGCGATCCCTTTTCTATCACTTCCTAAAGAACCTTCTTGTTCAACTATACTAGCCAAAGTAAGTAGCTCATGAACAGAATATCTACTACTTTCTATAGAACTTTTTAATGGAGTTAATTTATTATCCATCTCATCTAACATTTTATATACAACTTCTTTAAAAGTACCATCTTTAAATATCATATATGTATTAGGATAAAGATATCCTTCTAAAGGATAATATATATCTTGAGACTTAATTTCATCAGTTAAAAACCAATATTTGCTAATTAATTCATCAATAAAATCACTATCTTTTAATGTATTATATATCTCTTCTTCTGTAATATTATCAGTAACACTAGTCAAATCACTTACAAGTTGTCTAATATTTCTACCTTCTTTAAATGTAAATTTAACTTCTTCTCTATTACTAACACTATCTCCATTAAGTACTTTTACTAATTCAGGTACACTCATACTAGCACTTATATTGTACGTTCCGGCACTTATATTAACTCCACCAGTAAGTTTACTATACAATTTCATAAAATTACTATTTCTAATAATACCAGTACTTTCTAAATCTTCAAATACCATATATCCAGTCATACCAGATTTAACTTCATAACTAATCATATCTGCTTTTTTATCTTTAGGACTAATCATATAAAAAGCAAATCCCCCGATTATTAAAAATATTATTAAAATCAATACTAATATAAATAATATTAATTTCTTCTTATTAAGCTTTCTTTGTACCATTTTTATTCTCCTTCTCAAAACTATTTATTATATCTCTTATAAGTAACCATTCTTTATCTTCTTTAATAGATGTAATCTTATCTTTATTTAATACTCCAACTTGAAGTATTGTTTCTCCATTTTCATTTTTTTCACCATTAGTATACACTAAATAAGTTTTACCTTTGCCTTCTATTTTAAGAAGTATTTTATATTTAGTTTCTATACCATCACTTTCAAGTATAATTTCATTATCCTTCATTTTATCTTCCCCCGTTAATCCTATCTAAATACCCTTGTAATATTATTGAAGAGGCTAATTTATCCACTACTTTTTTTCTATTATTTCTTCTTTCATTATTCATAATAAGCATATTATTAGCAATAATAGTAGTTAATCTTTCGTCTTCAAGTATCACTTCTACTTTATATTTATCTTCTAGTTTTTCTTTAAATATAAATGTTTCTTCACTTCTTTTACTTATAGATCCATCTAAATTTATAGGATTACCTAATACTATTTTCTCTATTTTATATTCATTAAAATATTTATCTATCTTATTAAATAATTCTTCTTCATTAGAATATCTTATTGTTTCTATAGGACTTGCAATTAATTTAGTTTCATCACTTATACTAATACCTAGTGTTCGTGATCCATAATCCATACCTAATATTCTCACTTTGTAAACTCCCTTAGCATATATTCAACTAAATCTCTTCTATTTATTTTTTCAATTTTACTTCTTGCTTCTTTATATGAACTAATATAACCTATTTCTCCAGTAAGTAAATACTCTGTAACTTGTTTATATGCATTATAACCTGCTTCTTCTAAATCATCTATTATGTTTTTTATTATACTTCTTGAATTTTCCTTATCTATTTTTTCAGTATTTACTACAATAGTTTCACTCATTCTCACACCTCTCACGTTTATTTTATCAAAAAAATAATAATTTTACAATAAACCCTTGAAAATAAAAATATATTTGTGGTATAATTTATCACGTGATGGTTCCTTAGCTCAGTTGGTAGAGCAACTGACTCTTAATCAGTGGGTCTAGGGTTCAAATCCCTAAGGGACCACCAATAGTGTTTATTAGTCCTTTATTAAGGACTTTTTTTCGTTTTTCATTTTCCTCTCCTTTCTTTTATTTTTCTAAAGTACACGAAAAAATCCATAGACAAGTGCCTATGAACTTAATTTCACGAAAAAACTATGAGAGTTATTTACCTTTAACCCCCTCCGATTTTTGTACCAGGTTTGGTACTTAATTCGAAGAAAATTATTTCTCTCATAGTTTAATTACTCCTTCAATTTTTATGTTGATTTGCGAATTATTATGTACAAAATTCACATATCTTTCTTTACTTTACATCTTAATTTTACCAAAATATATATTTTATTTCAACTAGTTTTTATATAAAAATTTTCTCAAACTATTATCTTTATTCTTTATATAAAATTCTCTATCTGTTAACATACTAATTATTTCTTTATTACTTTTTAAATCCTTTTTATTTATTTTTTCAAAAGAAGTTTGTTTTAATATACTTTTAGAATAATCACATATAGTTACTAATTGTATTCCCACAATTATACCTACTAAAATATAAGATATACTATATTCTGTTTTATCTAAGAAATACATAAGTTTATTTGGTAAATTTAATAAATCTTTTGCTTTATATAAATACAATATTGTTATATTTATATCTAATATAGTTGCTTTGAATTTACCCATTTTACTAGATTTAACATTTTTATTATCTTTAAAAGCTAAAGTATTTATTATAAATATTACTAATTCAAATACAGGTATTAATAAAACTATAGGATATTCATAACTTAATATTGATATCATTACAAATGCAAATAGTTTATCACTTATAGAATCTAATAAACATCCTAAAAAACTTTCTACTTTCCAATATCTAGATAACTTACCATCTATTAAATCAGTTAAGAACAATAACGCAACCAATATACCCATATATTTAATACCCTTATTAAAATAATATATTGGTAATAAGATAGATCCAATTACTCTAGAAAAAGTTATTAAATTAACTATTATAAATTTTATTTTATTTTTTTGATTAATCATTCTATCACCTTTAAACTTCTATAAACTTCTTTTTCTTTTAATTCTATATTATTATATTTTGCTAATTCACTAACTGTAGTTATTTTATAACCTTTTTCTATTAAATATGGCACTACTTTTTTTACTGCTTCAACAGTCTCAGAATACACATCATGCATTAATATTATATCTCCACTTTCTATATTTTCTATTATATGATTATATACATGTTCACTATCTTTATAAAGCCAATCATTAGTATCTATATTCCAAGTAATTATTGGAGTATTAACTCTAGATTTAACTAATTCATTAGCATTACCATAAGGCGGTCTTAATAACTTAATATTTTCACCAGTTATTTCATTAAATATTATATTAGTAGAATTAATTTCCTCATCTATTTCTTCTATAGTTAATTTATTTAAGTTTTTATGAGCATAAGTATGACTTCCTATTTCCATCCCATTATTTAATACATTTTTAACTATTTCTTGATTATATTTCATTCTATTACCTAGTTCAAAAAACGTTGCTTTAGAATTATTTAATACTAATGTATTTACTATTTCCATAGTATATTCACTAGGACCATCATCAAATGTAAAAGCCACTATTTTATCATAAGTTTTATTAAACACTTCACTCTCATTATTGCTAGGTAAATATATATATACTTTATATATTTTATCAAATAAATTATCATTAAAATAAAAGTATATACCATCTTCATTTATTTTATAAGAAGAATTATTAAAATTATCATTATTTATTATTTCATATATATTTGTTTCATATTTACTTTTTACTTTATCTAATATTATATCTTTATATAAATTATAATCTATAACATTATTTAATTTATTATTTTTTATATCATAATCTATATTTTTATATATATACTTATTATCTTCACTTATAGTAAAGAATATATTTAAAGTATTTTCATCTAAATATAATTCATAATCTATATTTTTATCTTTATAATTATTTATTAATTCATTAATTTTATTATCAATTATATTTATATTAAATTTAGGATAAACCATTTTTGATTCTTTTATTTCTTTATAGAATTTAAAATTATACATAGTTAATCTTTGATTATCTTGGTATTTATTATATATTCCTATACATAAATATATACTTATTAAAAGTAAACTCATACATATTATATAACCAGTATAACCCTTTATATATTTCATAATTAATCACCCAAATTATATTAAAAAGATTACTTTATCTTGTAACCTTTTAATTTTCTTTTAATAAATCTCTTATTTCTTCTAGTAGTAATACTTCATCACTTTTAGTTATTACTTCATTCTTGTTTTCTTCTTTTTCTTTATGTTCTAATTTCTTATGTAGTTTATTCATACCTTTAATTACTATAAACAGACAGAAAGCTACAATTAGAAAATCTACTATATTTTGTATTAAAGTTCCATAGTTTATTTGTGCTTTACCTACTTTTAATACTAGTTTAGTAAAATCATGTCCACCAATTATTATTCCAATTATAGGCATCATTAAATCATTAACTATACTAGATACTATTTTAGAAAAAGAATTACCAATTATTACACCTACAGCCATATCTATTACATTACCTTTAGATATAAACTCTTTAAAATCACTTAGAAACTTCTTCATTAACATTTACCCCCGATGTCACATACATCATTATTACTTACTTCTTTTATTACATCTTCAAATAAGTTATATGTATCTTCTATTATTTCACTTGTTAAATCCATATAAGCATCAGTTTGTAATTTACTTATACCTAAAGTTAATTTAGTACTTTCTCCTTTAACAACGGATATAACACTTGGTGGATAGATTCTTTTTTCTCCAGTACTAACACTCTCTTCTCCATCAGTTAAAATATATTCATCTAAAACATTATCTAATCTTTTAAGTATTTCTTTATATTCCTTAGTACCCTCTTTATCTACTACTACTTCTCCATCTACTAATTTTAATGTATCTCTTATTTCATATAGATTTACATAATATATTTTATTAATATTATTATCTTTTAATGCACTAATTAATGTAGGTAATACACTTCTACACCAAGGACAACTAGGATAACCAAAATATATTAAGAAAGTTTCATCATTATCTATTTTATTTATCAAGTCTTCTTCACTTATATATACAAATGGATTATCTTCACTTATTTTAATTTCTCTCATAGCCTTTCCATTAGAATCAACTTCTCCATTTAAACTTTCATATTCATTTTTAAATTTAGTAGCATCTGTTTCTTTAGTACATCCAACTAGTAAGAATATACTTAATACTAATATTGTAACATTTATTAATTTCTTCATTTTTACCTTCTCCAATTTAATTGTAACACATGTAACACTTTTATTTCAACAAAAAAACTACCAAATTAATGGTAGTTTCTCATTAACCACATATACATTCTACATAAGTATCAGTTAAACATCTTAAACAACAGATACAATTAACATTCATAGTAAATATTGAATCAGTAGCAACATATGGATAAGGACTACTTGAATCAGTGTTACTAGCAAGTACTCTGAATGTACAACAACATCCATCACATTTTTCTACCCTAAATACACTAGAACATCCAGTCGCATCATCACTATTACAATCTGTTGTAGTTCTAGTAGTAGGCATACTCCATGGTGTACCATTACCACAACAAGTATAAAGCATTATTGGTCTAGTATTACATACTACACAGTTGCCACCACCACCAAGTGCTGGTCTATCACAAGAATTTAAACAGTTATCTGGACAAGCATTATTTTGCAATACATTAATTACTTGTAATATTTCTTGTATGCAATTATTTTGACATTCATTATTATCATTATTCTTACATCCACATGAATTATAATTATTATTCATAAATCCACCCCTTCTTTATTATTCACTAATAATTTATGAAATAAATACTTTTTTGTGTGTATTTATAAATATTTTATTTCTTTTTTATTTATTTTATAGTATAATTCTACTAGGTGATTATAGTGAGTTTTAGTTATGAATATTTAATTATAATAGGAATATTAATATTAATTAGTTTTATTATTATTAGAATTAATAGAAAAGACTTTAAAATTGAAATTAATAAATTAATTCAATATCTTGGAGGAAAAGATAATATTATTAATGCAGAATATCATATGTCTAGACTTAAAGTAAGAGTTAAAGATACTAGCATAGTAGATAAAGATGCAATTCAAAGATTAGGCGCTAAAGGAATAGTCGAAGTTGATAATGAACTTAAAATTATCCTTGATGCAAATTCTAAAAATATTAAAAAATATATTAGTGATTTAAAATAATTGCTAATTTTTTTTATTTTATTCGACATTTTTCGACAAATTTCGACAAATTTATTTGATATAATTTAATAAGTGATTGATTATGAATAATATTGAAAGTTTTTTTATTAATGCAGTTTTAATTTTATTTTCTATGCTTATATATGAATATTTTATAGTATATAGACAAAACTTAAAGAAAGAAAAGATTAATATTCTACTTAGTGTATCTCTTTATATATCATTTTATTTAGCAATATATTATAAAAAGTATACAGCATTAGAATACCAATTTATGTCTATAATTATACCTATTGTTATAGCATACTTACATCATAATGTTAGAGATGCTTTATTTATGAGTTTAATTGTATTTATATATTCAATTGTATCTTTAGATTATAAATGGTATATAATGTTACCTTTCTTTATTATATTTTATCATTTATATAAAATTTATAGTAGAACTAATAAATCTAAATTATTCTTTTTAATTACTAATGTAATTATAGTTTCTCTAACAGTTATATTAAATTCATTACATGATTTTAGTTATGAAAAACTTGCGATTAGATTATGCTCAGTACTTATATATACTATTACTATAATAATAATAGCTTTAGGTATCGAATCAGCACAAAATATAATTAATTTACATACTAACATAAAGAACTTTGAAAAAGAAAAAGATTTAAGATTATCTATATTTAAAATAACACATGAAATAAAGAATCCACTCGCAGTTATTAATGGATATCTTAGTATGTTTGATGTATATGATGTAGATAAAAGTAAAAGATATTTAGGTATTATGACTAATGAACTTAATAGAAGTTTAAATTTACTTAATGACTTTTTAGAGTTTACTAAGATTAAAGTAAATATTTGTGAAACAGATTTTAATTTATTAATGGATGAAATTAAAGACATTCTTATTCCTTTATTTATAGCTAAACGAATTCAATATGACTTTAATATTGAAGATAATTTAATAATTAATATAGATGGTATTAGAATGAAACAAGTTGTTTTAAATATTATAAAAAATTCTATTGAAGCTTGTACTAGTGATACAGGATATGTAATGACAAATGTATTTAAAGATAGTAATTCACTTATTATTTTAGTTAAAGATAATGGTGAAGGTATGACTAAAGATACTATGGATAAAATAACTACTCCTTTTCATACTACTAAAGAATATGGTACTGGTTTAGGAGTAAGTTTAAGTAATGAGATCATTAATGCTCATAAAGGAAGTTTAAATTATACTAGTGAATTAAAAAAAGGAACAACTTGTAAGATTGTTATTCCTCTTAAAAATTAATAATAGTATGGGTATGGTCTTGGATAACCAGGATAATTAGGATAACCATAGTTAGGTCTTGGCCTTGGTCCAACCGCAGCAACTGCTACTCCACCAGTTAATGCTCCTAATAAAAATGGACCAGCAAAAGGAACAAACCTTGTATCCTTACTATAACTAATTTTTCTAGGCATATAGTTTCCGTACATAATATAAACACCTCTTATTTTAATATATGAGGTGTTTTAAATTTAGTTTGTACTATTTAACCTAAATAAACTAAATGAAGGTATATTATTTAATCTTAAATTTAATTCTTTAGTACCTATTCCATTAGAAATAAATATATCAATATTATTTTTATTATACTTTTCTAAATAATATTTCTTACTACCCTTATATTTCATTAAATTACCATAGAAAGGTACATTTATTTCACCACCCAATGTATTACCAGCCATTATTATATTAGGTTTATTATCTAACACAAGTATCTTATCTATTACATCAGCTTCATGTGTAAATAATATAGTAAAATACCCATTACATAAGTTTAAATTAGTTAAATCACTTTTACCTTTATTATAACTAGATATACCTATTAAACATATAGGAGTATTATCTTTATTATATATTAATTCATTAGTATTATCCATTAAAGTAAATCCAGATTTATTAAGTATATCATTACTTTTATCATTATCAGTATCAGACATAACATAATATTTACCAATTGTACTATCTAACTTATTTAATTCACTTATTAATGTATCACTTTCTTTATCTTTAAGTTTATATTTACTATTAATTAAACTACCCCCATATAATATAATATCTGGTTTCATTTCATTAATTCTATTAACTAAATCTTTAACATAATCTATATTAACTATATCATTATATAATAAATCTGATATATAGATTACATTAACACCATTAAAATTACTTGGTATTTCTTTTTTACTTATTAAATACTCTTTAACCCTTATAAAACTAGTTTCTATATATTTAGAATACATAAATAAAGAAAATATAATTATGATAAATACTATTATAGTATTAACTAATTTATTAGGTTTACTCTCCTCTTCAGTAATTATTTCTTCCTTTTTTTCTTTTGACATAAATTCTCCTATAAAGCTAATATTATTATCATATATACTATAAAGTTATGAAGCATATGCATAGATATATTAGTAATTATATTATCAGTTTTATTATAAAGAGATGCAAAAGCCCATCCTAAAGCACCATATGGTATAGTATAAAGAAGTTCTAAAGGCGTTGTTATACCTGTTAATGCATGAGGAAGTCCAAATACTAAACCACTTAACAAAGGATACCATACCTTATCATTAGTTATTTTTCTAATACTATATCTAAATATTAATTCTTCAATTACTGGAGCCATAAATACTATTTGAATAAATCCTATAATTTTATTCATCTCTAAAAATTGTCTATTAACTTCTTCATTATTTGCTATTTGTCCTGGAAAAACAAAATAATTAAGTAATAAATTAGTTACAATCATTATACCTAATCCTATACCCCAATATTTAAAACTAGTTCCTAAATTACTAGTAAATTTCTTAAAATAATCTTTTATTCCATTTATAAACAAATCTCTATAATAAATAACAACCGCTATTATATAGATAAAATTACCTATAAAAGAACACATTGTCTCATTAAGATGAAATATATATTGAACAAACAATGCTATAAAAGATGGAATAAATACATAAGATAAAAACAATATAATAGCATACCCTATTCCATTAAATACACTCTTAATTTTATTTTCATTATTATTACAAGAACAACTTTCTAACTCATTACCACATTTACTACAAAAATTTTTCATATTTTTTTATCACATCCTATAGTTATTTTATCAAATTTTTATTTAAAATTAAACATATATTGTAAATTTTTCTTTTAAATAAAATATATTATATTAGGTGGTAATATGGCTAGTAGTCTATTAAAAGGATTAAATTTAACCAAAATTGTCTCAGGAGTAAATAATACTATCGGAGTAGTTAATAAGGCTATTCCAATATATAAACAAGTAACTCCTATAGTTAAAAATGTAAGAAGTGCTTTTAAAAGTGTCTCTAGTATTAAAGAAGCAGCCAAGGATGCAGAAGTAAAAGAAATTAAATCTATGGAAAGACCTATTACTAATTTTAAAAAAGTTAAAAATAATAGTGAACGTGGAGAATTTAATTTAGATACACTAACATTCTTTCAATAAAAAAGAATTAGTATTTATAGTTTTCTAATATTTTAACTACATCATCTAATTCTTCTATATATTTATTATTTAATATATCTTTATATTTCTTTATTAAATAATTATTCTTTTCTTTTAATAAATCTATATTTTTATGATTAACACCTACAATTAATTCTTCTTTAGTGTATTCTTTATATCCTTTTATAAATATTATTAAATTATAATATTTATTTTTTTCTTTAATTACTTCTTCACTACTTACTACGTATCCATACTTTAACATTTTATTTCTTAATATATCATGATTATTATTAGATATAGTAATAATTTTATTAAAGTCTTTTTTACTATTAGAAATAATATCTAATATTGTATAAGTCCCCATACCAGCAAGAACTAATGTATACTCACTCTCATCTATATTAGGTACTCCATCACATACATTAAATGTAATATATTGTTTTAATTTATCATTTGTTAAAGACTTTGCTTCTTCTATAATATGATTATGTATATCACTAGCAATACTATATATTCGTCTTCTAGCAAGTATTCTACTTAAATGTGCTTTATCACATCCTACGTCAAGTACTTTTTCATCTTCTTTAATATAGGAAGATATTACATCTAATCTAGTCAACTAAGAAATCCTTTAACTTTTTAGCACGACTAGGATGTCTTAATTTACGAAGTGCTTTAGCTTCTATTTGTCTAATTCTTTCTCTTGTTACTCCGAATTTCTTACCAACTTCTTCTAGAGTATGACAAGTTCCATCATATAAACCAAATCTAAGTTCAAGTACTTCTTCTTCTCTTTTTGTGAGAGTTTCAAGTACTTTCTTAAGTTCTTCTTTAAGTGATTCATAAGTTGCTGCTTCTTCTGGACTCATAGTATCTTTATCTGCTAAGAAATCTCCTAAATGTGAATCATCTTCTTCTCCTATAGGTGTTTCTAAACTAACTGGATCTTGTCCTATTTTTCTTATTTCAACTATTTTATCAAGACTCAATCCCATCTTTTTAGCAAGTTCTTCATTGGTAGGTTCACGATTTAAATCAAGAGCCATTTGTCTTTCTATTCTAGCCATTTTATTAATAGTTTCAACCATATGAACAGGAACTCTTATTGTTCTTGCTTGGTCTGCTAGTGCTCTAGTAATAGCTTGTCTAATCCACCATGTAGCATAAGTAGAAAATTTATATCCCTTTTCAAAATCAAACTTATCTACCGCTTTCATTAATCCAATATTACCTTCTTGAATTAAATCTAAGAACAATAGTCCACGTCCTACATATCTTTTAGCAATACTAACAACTAAACGTAAGTTAGATTCAGCAAGTATTTTTTTAGCTTCTTCATCACCGGCCGCTATTCTATGACTTATTTCTTGTTCTTCCTCTAAACTAAGTAAGCTAATTTTACCTATATCTTTTAAATACATTCTTACATTGTCATTCACTGACATATCTTTACTTTCATTACTAATTGCTTCTATATTTAAATCAGGTTCTTCTAATAATAAACTATCATCTGTATCATCAGAATCTTCGCTCTTAACTTCTATTTGATTTTCACTTAATGTATTATATAATTCATCTAAATTATTACTATCTAAATCTAAAGTATTTGTCTTCTTTGCTATTTGTTCATATGTTAGAAATCCTTGTTTCTTTCCTTCTTCAACTAATTCTTTTAATATTTCTTCAAATGTTTTTAATTCATTTGCCATTTTAACACTTCCCTTTTCTTTTAATATTATTTTCTTCCATTATTAAATTACTACTAATAAGATAATCAATAACATAACTTCTAATATATGGTATAGCATATACACTAAACCCATAACCTTTATTCACATCAAATGTTTCAACAGCCTTCATCAACCCTTTATTACCACTTGTAATTGCATCCATCATATGACTTTTATCAAAAACATACTTTCTAACAATTGATACAACTAGTTTTAAATTACATTCATATAATAATTGCTTAGCACGCACTTCTCCCTTATTTATTCTTTTTATTATTAGTCTTTCTTCTTCTAAACTTAAAAAACTAATATTATCAATATTTTTCAAATACATCTCTAATGTAAAATCTTTTTCTTCCATAAACCCCTTTACCATTTCAATAACTCTCTTTCCATTTTAAGTATTCTATCAGCTAATTTCTTCTTTTCTTCTATATCTATAGTATTTTTCATTTCTTTTTTTAACACATCTATTCTATCCTTAACACTCTTATATTTAATAACATTTATATAAGCATCAACCTCTTCCATAGAATAACTATCAATATTATGATACTCCATAACACTATTAAATACTTCCTCAAGTTCTTTACTCTGCATAGTGTAACAAATAAAATCCCCTAAGTCAAATGTTTTATTTCTATTTTTATAATTTATTATTTCTCCAGCAAGTTTTTTTCTATCTTTATTTATAAGATAACCTAAATTATTTTCATAATATTTAATAAGTTCAGGATTATTCATCATTAAATAAAGTATCCTTATTTCACTTATATCATACTTATCATATTTCTTTTTAATAATTTCTTTCTTTGGTATTTCTTTTCTTTCTATAACACTAGTATTAGTTATTTTACTTCTTATAATATCTTCACTTATATCATAATTCTTAGATAATTCTTTAATTTTTAATTCTCTTAATATATCATCATCTATTTCATTAATAGCTTTAATACTATCTTTAATATAATTACTTAAATCTTCTGAATTATTTAAATCTCTATTCTTTTTTAAATAATTTAACTTAAAATCGATAAAACTAACTCTAGACTTATATGCATTTTCAAAAGGTTCTTTTCCTTCATTAGAAATTAATTCATCTGCATCTTTATATTTACTAAACAATATAACAGTTGCGTCTATTCCATTTTCTAATAATGTGTTTCCTATACTAATTGTCGCAGTTTTACCAGCATCATCTTGATCAAGATTTAACACAACCTTACATTTAAGATTTTTAATAATATTCAAGTGTTCTTTAGTAAAACTAGTTCCCATTAAAGCGACTGTATTATCTATACCGATAGTATGTAATCTAATAACTTCCATAAATCCTTCACTAATAATAATTTCTTTTTGCTTACGTATATATTCTTTTGAATTATAAAAGTTATATAAAATAGTTCCCTTTTTAAATATAATTGATTCTTTACTATTAATATATTTAGGTTCATTATTTAGAGCATATTTTCTTCCACTAAAAGCTACCGTTCTACCTTCATTATCTTTAATAGTAAACATAATTCTATTTTTAAATAGATCTTTTCCATCGCTATTAGAAAGTCCTATATCAATAAGTTTTTTTATATCATGTTTCTTAGACAAACTACTAGTTAAATTTCCATCCAAGGAAAGTCCTATATCAAAATAATCAATTGTTTCTTTAGTAAGATTTCTTTTAGATAAATAACTTCTTGCTTGTTCTCCTTCTTTAGTATTTAAATTATTTTTATAATATTCTTTACTAATATTATAAATATCATATAATTCTTGATATGGACTAGACTTTACAGATTTATCAGATTGTAATTTAATACCTATTCTCTTTCCTAATATTTCTACTGCTTCTTGAAATGAAACTTTTTCATAGTCTCTTACAAAAGATATTACATTTCCACTAGTACCACATACAAAACATCTAAATATTTGCTTATCTTTACTAATCGACATAGATGGAGAATGATCATCATGAAATGGACAAACTGCAAAATAGTTTTTACCTTTTTGGACAAGTGGTAAATATTCGCCTATTACATCAACTATATCGTTTTCATTTCGAATTTTCTTTATAGTTTCTTCATCAATAAAAGCCATTATTTCCACCTCCCATATATTACATATAAATTTAACTCTCTAAGTATAATATACGACAAAAAAAGCCAAAACACTTTTTTTATTTTGACTTTTTATCTATAACCGCCTAAAACTGACTTATTTTCACTTACTACAATGAACGCATGATCATCTATTTCTGTTATAATACTTTTAAGTTCATCAATTCTTTTACTGGTTGTTGCTACAAAAATCATATATTTATTACTTATTAAATCTTTTCCTTTAATTCTACTTACACTAACAGCAAAATTATGGTTAACTAAAGCATCTACAACCTCTTTCTTTTGTTTAACAACTATATTAACTGAAACATTACTTACTATAAATCTATCAGTAATATACATACCAACCAGCACTCCACATGCATAACCAGCACTATAGGCAATTGCTAGTAATAAAACATTATCAACTGATGTCAAAGCTTCTCTAACTATCATAAACCATACAAATACTTCAAAAAATGCAAATACAAATGCCAACATTGTTCTATCTTTAACAACCATTACAGTCCTTATAGTAGCCAGAGATGTATCCACTATTCTCGCACAAAAAACTGCTAAACATAAAAATACTATATTATCCATATTAATCCCTTCTATCCTATAAAAATTATATAATTAAATCGATGAAAATTCAAGGAATTAATTGATAAATCACTAGAAATCTAGTTGCAACTAGACTTAGTTACTATATAAGGGTCAGTTGGGGTTCCATTACCGGTTACTTTAGCGCATGGAGATAAACTTATAACCGGTCTAACACCATCTGAAATATTAAAGTAACTAGTCGCAAATCGTCCAGGATAGTCAGAACCATGGACACGAAACATCGTAGAACCGGGGCCAGACTTACTACCAGGAGAAAGTAACCACCATATGTTAGTTCCTGTTATGGAACCACCTGCACTATTTGAATAATACCATGCATATGGACTTGATAAACTTGTTCTATATACTCCGCCTGCGAATGATATTTCATCTGCTGTCATTAAAGCTATTGGATATTTAAGCTGTCCATTTCCTCCACCAGTTGTGCTTGCACTAAATTTGTCTTCTAGTGCTTGCGTACTTTCAAATAATCCATCGCTTATATTTGCTCCACATTTATATGATGGTGTTTTTTTTGTATTTAATCTAGTATATGCACCATGATAAAAATCTTTGTCTGTTGCACTTCCTGTATTATATGTTCCACTACCAACACTTCTATCATTACAATATATTGCTGTTTTACTTATATATTTATCATAACTAGTTAATAAATTATTTTTGTACCATGTATCTATTTTTGTTTTAATTGGACTATCATTAGTATTATTTCTATTATTTGCTAGGGAACCACTTGTTCCATACATATATCCTACATACATTGAATTATCATAAGAACTATTATATACTGATTTTCCAATATAACCTGATGTTGTGTTATGACTAGTCCCTGAATATAGCATTCTTACACTTCCATCTTCATTAGTTCTTATTATTCTCCAATAAAATCCTCCAAAGTATACCCAGTTATTTGTTGTATTTCCTGAATAATAATATACATAACTTCCATCTTCTGTTTTATTCGTTTTATATATTGTTCCTGTTGTATTTGCTACATTAGTTGAAGAAAAGCTTGTTCTTTCACTTATTGTAGGATTATCTCTTAACATTGCTTGGGCTAGTGTTATTCCATCTTCATCAAGTGTTATTGTACAATTTACATCACTTTGTACATTTGATATTGTTAAGAGATTATTTGAAAGTGTTCCATTTGAACAACTTACACTAGCATCTTCTAATGTATAACCATCATTTGGTGTTATTGTGAATGTTACATCATTTCCTTTATATACTTCTTTACTATTTGTATCACTACTTCCATTTATTACTACTACACTTGCTGTAAATAGGTTTGGATCTTTTGTTCCTACTTGTATTCCTAATATTCCACTTAGTATCTTTCCCATATCAACAGACTGATCTTCTTCTGTTTCTTTATATATTAGTTCTACTTTATATGTTTGTTTCTCTTTTGATTTTATTGGTACACTATACGCTAGTACTGTATCAGTACTTGTATTTGATTTTGGTATATCTTTATATTCACTCATATTATATCCATTACTACTTGT
>CAKORV010000019.1 GCA_934101625.1 uncultured Bacilli bacterium
GCGTATAGTGTACCAATAAAATCAAAAGAAAAACAAACATATAAAGTAGAACTAATATATAAAGAAACAGAAGAAGACCAGTCTGTTGATATGGGAAAAATACTAAGTGGAATATTAGGAATACAAGTAGGAACAAAAGATCCAAACCTATTTACAGCAAGTGTAGTAGTAATAAATGGAAGTAGTGATACAAATAGTAAAGAAGTATATAAAGGTAATGATGTAACATTCACAATAACACCAAATGAAGGTTATACATTAGAAAATGCTAGTATAAACTGTTCAAATGGAACACTTTCAAATAATCTCTTAACAATATCAAATGTACAAAGTGATATTACTTGTACAATAACACTTGGAGAAGATAGTCCTTATAAAAAGGGAACACTTGCTTATCAGATATTACAAGATAATCCTACAGTCAAAACAAGAACTAATTTTAGTGTAACAAATACCGAGACTACAACAGGAACAATATATGTACAAAGTAGTACTGCAACAAGTATGATGACAGAAGATATAGATGAAGATGGAATAGGAGAAGATACTTACTATTTTTCTGGAAATCACGAAAAAAATTGGGTAAAGTTTGGAGGATTCTATTGGAGAATAATAAGAATAAATGAAGATGGAAGTGTAAGAATTCTATACTCAGGAACAAATCATAACACGACATCTGGTTATATAGGAACATCAGCATATAATAGTTCAGGTAATAATCCAATGTATGTAGGATATATGTATGGAACAAGTGGCTCGTTAACAAATAATAGAAAAAACACTAATAATAGTACAATCAAAACAACAATAGATACATGGTATAAAAATAATTTACTAACTAATTATGATAAATATATAAATAAAACTGCAATATATTGTAATGATAGAAGTACTCAAAATAATAGTTATTCAACATCAAGTAGTTTTGATTATGGTGTTAGAGAAAGATTGACAATTGAAAATAATACTCCAAGTCCAACCTATAAATGTGGAGGAGATGGCAATGGTGGATTATTCGAGACAACACAAGCAATAGAAGATAAGTTTAGTGCAAGTACAACTAATGGAGGAAATGGACAACTTAAATATCCAATTGCTTTAATGACAGCAGATGAAGTGTCTTTTGCAGGAGGATTAACTTTTAATGGTTTAAAATCACCATATACATGGTATTACAGTAATAGTTCAGGAAAATATATTATTGGTAGGACAGGATATTCATATATAATGTCACCAGGATTTTGGAATGGTACAAGTTCAACTGTCCATAATGTTGCTGGAGATGACGGACATTTTGCAAATAGTTGGAGTGTTACTTCATCTGTTAATGTCAGACCAGTCATCTCTCTAAAAGCCTGTGTCAAATATTCAAGTGGCGATGGAAGCAGTAGTAATCCATATCAAGTAACAATCGATAGTGCTTGTGAAACTGCAGAAAATTAAAATGTAATTAATTTAGTACAATCAGATTGACTGGTTGTACTTTTTATGATATAATTTGTTTGCTAATGGGGGCTAATATGAAAAATGAAAATAATGAAGTAACTATATTATCTGAAGAAAGTATTAATAATATATACAATATGCTTAATTCCAACTTATCTGAATCAGAAAAATTAATAAGACTTCGTTCAGCATGTAAGAGATTAAGTATTATAGCTGATAGTTTAATTTACTATCACATTGAATTAAAAGATACTGAAACTATAATGAAACTATTATCTATATATAAATATTTTGAAAATAAAATTTATAAAGTTTACTTTATCAAAAAAGATGACATTTATAAGTGTACAAGTGAACAAATAAAAGAAAGAATAGTTAAAATAAATATCTTAAATGATATCATGAATTCAGATATGTCTGACTATAACAAAGTAGAAAAATTCTTAGAACTTTTTAATAGTGTAGAAGAATTTAGAAAATCATATTCTTTATTTCATAAATATGGATTAGAAAACGATAAATTAAAATTAGGAATAGATGCAATAAAATGTTATAAATCTATATATGCTAAGTTAAAAGAATATGAAGAACAAGGTATAGTAAGTAAAGTTAAATACGTAATGAATAAGTATGGTTACTATCAAAATTATGAATATGCAAGATTTATAGTTATTGGTTATATTAATTATAAGGATAGTCAAAACTTAACTAAATTCTTAAATAAATACGGTATAAACAAAGATATATTTGATTATTGTATTAAAACTATTGAAGAACTTGATGTTGATTTATATAAAACGTATATGGAAAAGAAAACAATTAATATGGAAAAAAGATATTTTAATAATAAAATAACTATTCATAAGCTAGCTATTGGTATAAGAACAGGAAAATTACCTAATGGTTCTGAATTTAATATGATTGAATTTATTAAAAGAATACCTTTTAAAAGAAGTGACAGATTTCTTTTTACAATAAATGATTTCATGAAAAGAAATAATCCTGATGATCAAAATATAATAATAAATTATATACTTCAAAATAAAATGCAAAAACCAGGATATTTTAAAGAATTAAACTTTTCAGAATTATATAATGGAGTAACTACTATAAATGGTGAAAAATTTACAAATAAGGATATTAAATTAATATTTGAATATATGAGACTTAATGAAATACCTTTCTTAAAGAAAACATATGCATTAATTAAAGTAAAATATTTAAATGGGAAAATAACTGAAGAGAGTATTCAAAAACAAAAAGAAGAATTATCAAAAATAGAAAATACTGAATATGCATTTATTATTCCTAGTTTAAAGAGAAATAATTAATAAGGAGAAATTTAATGCAAGATATTTTAAATAAATGTTATGAATTTTTTATTAAAAGTAATTTTACAAATAAAGATAAAAATGAAGAAGCTTTTTATGAACTATATAAAATTATTACAAACAGATATGATTTGTCTATAAATCCTGATTTAAAGAATGATTTGAGAATTTTTTCTGACTTTTTTGATACATCTGGTGCATTAGGAACTAGATCTGAAATTTACTCTCCTTCATTCGGTCGTATTGATAGATTAAAAGCAGGATTTGAAAGGAGAGAAAAAGTATCATTCGAATGGTTTAATGCTTCTTGTAATTTTGTAAAGAACTCTGAATTTATATATTCAATAAAAAGAACAAGCAACATTTTTTGTAAAGTATACCTATCAATAAAACCAGAGAAATATATTAAAGTTATGGTAATACTTCAAAAATTTATAGATAAACTTTATGCTAAATATCCTAATGAAGAAATTGGAGGGTGTAAATTTAGAAGGGTACCTGCGAATGATGCGATTGTTATAAGATTTGCATGTAAAGAACATTATGAAGAATTTTTAAAATTCTTAGATGAAAATTCTGAAATACAAAAATCGTTTGATGTACCTAATTTATTTATTCCGCGTGATGATCATGGATTATCAATTTTACCTGATCAAAATAGTTCCTATAATTTTTTCGTTACAAAAATGATATGGGATTATATGACAGTTTGTAAAGAAAGAAAAGTTAATGTTTCAGTGAAAGGACTTTGCAACTTTATAGCTAAATATAATTGCTTAACACCAGAAATAATTGATAAATGTAATGAAAGTGATATAGAAGAATTTAAAAATATATTAATTGGAAAATTGTCTTCTATACCTGATTCAGAATTACTTCAATTTATGAATAAAAGAGGAAAAGGTATGTAAGAATTAAGAGACTGATGAGAATTAAATAATTTTCTGACAAAGTCTTTTTTTTATAGATAAATATCAAAAGAAAAAATACAAACATTTTATTGCTATTTTCTTTTTGTTATGGTATTATATTATGAGAGGTGAAAATATGAATTTTTCTAATAATACGGATTTATATAAAAAACATTTACCTGAAATACAAAGAATATTTAATTATTCTGATATTTTAAGGGGACAAATAATTAATGAAAGATCTATTAGCTATTTAAAAAGTGATAATGTAATTATAGGGGGAAGAAAATATAAAGATCATTTTTTTAATGTAGAATCTGAATCATTTTATGATGAAACTTATAGTATAGTTATAAGAACAAGTGAAATGGGTAAACTTTCTAATGCAACATGTGATTGTTACCAATTTGAAAAAACTCATTCATGTAAACATATAATAGCCTGTCTAAAAAATTATGCTGATGTAATATTTGAAGAAGAATTTAACCTAGAAGATATATCCAAATCAATATTAGAAAAATTTACTACAAATGATTCATTGAATATCAAAAAAGAAGTGTTTTTAGAATTAGAAGTTGAATCAATTCTTCATAATAATTATTATGGTTCATTCTATGTATTTGATATAAAACTTAAAATAGGTAATGATAAAATGTACAATTACAAAACACATCAAAGATCATTTATAAATGTATTTAAAACACAAGAAGGAGTATGTGTTTTTGGTAAAGAATTTACATATTCTCCAAATACTTGTTACTTTAGTCCCAAAAATGAAAAATTAATAAATTATATAAATAGATATATTCCGAACTTAAATTCAAGATCATTTATTGATAGTGATTCATTTAAAGAATTACTAGATTTCCTATTTGAAAACAAAATAGAATTTAAACTAGATAATCACTTAATAACTGAAGTTATAACTGAATTTCCATTTAAAACATACATAAAAGAAATAGAAGAAGATAAATATGAATTATCTTTAGATGCAACAGAAATACTACCAATTGGTGACTTAACAGACTACATATTCACTAATGGAAACATATATAAATTAGATAAAAACACAAAACAACTATTATATGAAATGTTTAGTAGAAAAACAGAAAAATTAATTATTAAGAAAAAAGATTTAAATACTTTTTCAAAAGGAATATTACCTATAATAAAAAAGAGTTTAACAGTAGATGATAAAATAAAAGATAAAATAACTATAATAGATAAACCAGATACATCCTTATATTTTGATTTAAAGAAAAATGAAGTAAGCCTAGAAATTAAATTTGATTATGGTAAAGAAGTATTAGATTACTTTGATAAGAATGATGACATATTAAGAGATATGCCTTATGAAAATGAGGTAATAAATGATGTAGTTAAATATGGTTTTAACATAGAAAAAAATAAACTAGTAATGAATGACTTAGAAAGCGAAGTAAATTTAATTGAATATGGACTAGGTGAATTAGCAAATAAATATAAAATATTTACTACAGAGAACTTCAAAAAA
Source organism: uncultured Bacilli bacterium (assembly GCA_934101625.1). Classification (GTDB taxonomy): domain Bacteria; phylum Bacillota_I; class Bacilli_A; order RF39; family UBA660; genus CAKOLN01. The sequence continues at coordinate 5,202 of CAKORV010000019.1, forward strand.
GTTAATTTAAAAAAGAAAACTAATATATCTAGTACTTTCTCAATTGGACAAGATAACATATTAAGTTATAACTTTGATATGGATGGTATTGATAATAAAGAAATAGTTAAGATACTTAAAAGTATTAAAGATAAGAAAAAATATTATAGATTAAAAGATGGAAGTATAGTAAATTTGGATGATGAAAACTTAAATGAATTAAATAACTTAATTGAAGACATGGAATTTACTGATGAAGAAATAATTAATGGTAAAGGTTCAATACAAAAATACCGTGCGATATATTTAGATAGTGTTAGAAATACTAAATATCACATAGTTAAAACAGATAACTTATTTACTAACTTTGTAGACAATTTTTATAAATTTAAAGATAAAAACATTAATCTAACAAAAGAAGACTTAAGTATCCTAAGAGATTATCAAATAACTGGTGTAAAATGGCTTTATAACCTAGACAAAACTGGCTTTGGAGGAATACTAGCTGATGAAATGGGACTAGGTAAGACAATACAAGTAATCTATTACATAAAAGAAATACTTAAGGAAAACAAAGATGCAAAATTTCTTATAGTAGTACCTACATCACTTGTTTATAACTGGGAACATGAATTTAATACATTTGGTAGTGAGATAAAAATTAAACTAATGGTAGGAAACAGACTAAAAAGAAAAGAATTGCAAGATAATATCAATGATACAAATGTAATAATAACAACATATGGTTTAATAAGAGAAGATGAAGAATATTACATTGAACAAAATTATCATGGAATAATACTAGATGAAGCACAAAATATAAAAAATGCTTTCGCAGGTATAACACGTGCAGTAAAAAATATAAAGTCAGATGTAAAATTTGCATTAACTGGAACACCAATTGAAAATAGTGCACTAGAATTATGGAGTATATTTGATTTTATAATGCCAGGTTACTTATCAAGTTATCAAAGATTTAACGGTAAATATAAAATAAATAATGAAACGGAAGAAGCAAATGTCTTAATTGAAGGTTTAAGTAATCAAATTAATCCATTTATACTAAGAAGAAAGAAAACTGATGTTGTAAAAGAATTACCTGAAAAAATAGAAAACAACATATTTATTGATTTATCAGATACTCAAAAGAAACTATATGTAACTGAACTTAATAATGTAAAAAAGAAAATGGAAGAAACAATAAACGAAGAAGGAATGTCTAAAGCAAGATTTCTAATATTACAATTATTAACTAAATTAAGACAAATATGTATAGATCCAAAAATAATTTATGATGATTATAATGGTGGTAGTAACAAGATAGATAGATTATTAACTATCATAGACGAATCTATTAAAAATGGTCACAAAGTATTAATATTTACGTCTTTTAGAACAGCACTAAATATAGTAAAAAATAAACTTGATGAAAATGAAATAGAAAGTTATGTGATAGATGGTTCTGTTGATTCTAAAACTAGAATGGAAAGAGTAGATAAGTTTAATAATGAAAATGGTAAGGTAAAAGTATTTCTAATAATGCTTAAAAGTGGTGGAACTGGACTAAATTTAGTAGGAGCCGATGTAGTAATTCACTTAGACTTATGGTGGAATCCACAAGCTGAAAATCAAGCAACTGACCGTGCTCATAGAATTGGACAAAAAAATATAGTTGAAGTAATAAGATTAATATCTAAAGGAACCATTGAAGAAAAAGTATTAGAACTTCAAAATAAGAAAAAAGAACTTAGTGACAAATTAATTGATGGAACAAGAAGAGATGAAAATATAATATCAACACTTAGTGAAGAAGATATTAAGAACCTACTATCATATGAAAACAAAGAATAGACTTTTATACATTAAAATGTTATTATATAACACAAATGGAGATGAAAAGTTTTATGGATACAAAAAAATGTAAAGATTATTATGGACAAGAATTGAAAATAGGAGATAGAGTTATTCCAATAATTTCAGAAGCCTTAGTAGTAGGAATAAAAGGGATAATAACTAATATTGAATATCATAATGGTAGTTCGTACATAACTATATCTGATGAAAAACAGAATGTAATCATTAAAAATGTTAACTCAGAATATTATAGTACATTTGAAAGATATAATTCCCATAATCAAAAAGCAGTGTACGACATGCTATTTTGCAACAAAAGAATAGGAATAATAGACTATTTACCGTTAACAAATAAAACTGATGAAAATTATAAATTACCAGACACAACAAAAATGGTAATAATAAAAGCAAGACATTTAGTAAAAAAATTATTTGGAGAAGAAAGTTATTCAGAAACTAAAATATATGTATTATATGTCGACAATGAATTCTGTACATATTTTGATAAAAAAGAAAATAGAAAATACTTATACATGGTTGATATAGAATCATATGGTTTATCTGCAGAAAACTTTAAAGCAGTAAAAGATGTTAATGAATTGGAAAAATTAACTAAATCTATAATAACATACTTTAAAAATTCTGACTTAACAAACGTAAATAATGATAAAGAAATAGGTTCTAACCTAGAAGGAATGATATTTGAAAGAAAATTAGTTCATAAAATAAAAGAATCATAAGATAGAAACAAAATTGTTTAAGATAGTAAATTTTGACAAAATGTATTTTATGTGATACAATATATGCAGAAATGGGGGAAGAATAATGAATAGAATGTATGATGAAAAGGGTATGTTAAAGCCAGAATGGGAGTTGACCGAATCAGAAAAAAGAAATATGTTGAAACCTGATTTTTGTGTGAATAATCCGCATATAAATGATATGGCGATGGAAAATGATTTCATAATAAAAGAGACTTATGTTGGTATAATGAGTAAAACATATTACAGACCATATTATTCTGAAGGAAAAATTCTTTATAAAGGTATAGATGGTAAAGATTATCCAGACATGGCATCATTAGAACAAGCTGATAAATTATATTTGAAAAGACAACTTGAAAGTTTACAAACTTCTATAAAAGAATATTATGATGCACTATTAAGAAGGGTTGAAGAGTATTTACCTATTTCACAAAAAAGATTAGCACCAGAACTAACTAGAAAGTATATGCATAAAGTAATAAAAGAATATGTATCTGGATTAGCAACTAATCAAAGTGATAAAATAACTGAAGATACACTTCAAACTTTAATTAAAAAATAAATGGAACATAAATAGTCATAAGATATGCAAATCTTATGATTTTTTGTAAACTTTACTTTTACATGAATTTATGCTATTATATGTCCCACTTGGAGGAATACAAATGAAAGAAGATATTTTAAGATAAATTAAAAATGAAGTAAGTGATAAATTAGCAAAACTTGATGAATATAATAATCATACAAGATTATTAAATGAAAAAGTTGAAGAAAATAATAAAAAATATTTATCTAGAGGTTTACCATTACATGATTCCACATTTTTACCTGAAAAAACTACATATGATATTATTTTTGAAACATATAAAAAACATATAAAATCAATTTTACCTGAAGAAACTAATCAAATATTTGTATATCTTGGTACTTATAAACCAAATAATTCAAAAGATGAGTTTGATTCTTTTGACATTGAAACTGAATTAAATGATTCTAAAGCTAGTTATAGACGATATGCAGATTTAGAAGGATTATGGGAAGAACAAGTACCTATTGAAAAATGTGAAGAGTTTGAAAAGTCGCATACAGTAATATATGATGATTATAACAAATTACTAAAAGAATTTTTAATAAGTTCAATTTGTGATAGTCAAGATAAAGCCGTTTCACGAATTCTAAGAAGAAAATAATAAACATTTAGTTAAAAAAGCATTATATTAAACAGATAATATAATGTTTTAATTTTGTATAAAAATTTAAACGATGAAACATAAAAAGAAAACTAAATAAAAAAACTAGATTTTTAAATCCAGACATCAAATATTTTTAGAGTATTTTTTGGAGTACAAAAATAAAAAAGCCTTTACTACAAGGCCTATTAATCATTTTATGGTGCTCCCCCAGGGAGTCGAACCCTGACATATTTCTATACACGATTTTGAATCGTGCGCGTCTACCAATTCCGCCACGGGAGCAGTAACTTAATTATATATTAATATTTATGAAAATACAAGAACAAACATAAAATTTATTATGACTTATGAAAGTTTAAAAAGACTAAAAGCATTAAATATTGGTGAAATAATATTTATAATATTTATAGTTATATCTGTAAGTGGAATAATTGCTAATGAATATGAAAAGGATTACATATTAAAAAAGAATACCAATGGTAAAAAAATAGCACATTATATTAGACTTGCTGTTTTAGTTGTGGCTCTATTAATCTATATATACTTTTTAAAAACAAGAGTAGAAAAAGTAATAACAGCAAAAACATTTCTAAACAACCTAGATGTACTAGCAACCATTCTTTTTGTAATAGGTGGAATAATATTTATTTATACTGAATACAAAGGAGATGAAGAAGCAATAATTATTGAATAAGTATTAAAATTATAGTAAAATAATATTGAACTTAAAGAAAAGAGGAATTATTTATGAATTATAAAGAATTAGCTGATCTTTTATACCCAGATGTTACAATGACTATAGAAGATTTAGAAAAAAAATATCCTAAAAGAAATTTAGATGAAAATGCAATAGTAGGTCGTTTTGCACCTAGTCCTACTGGAAGAATGCATATGGGAAACTTATTCGCAGCATTTATTCCAGAAACATTTGCGCATCAATCTAATGGAGTATATCTTTTAAGAATAGAAGATACTGACTTAAAAAGAACCATTGAAGATGGAACAAGACATATTCTAGAAGATTTTAATGAATTTAATTTAGTTGTTGATGAAGATCCAATAAATGGTGGTGCATACGGTCCATATAGACAAAGAGAAAGAATAGATATTTATCACACAGTAGCCAAATACTTAGTATCAATTGGAAGAGCATATCCTTGCTTTTGTAGTGAAGGAGAACTAGATGAAATGAGAAAACATCAAGAAGAAAACAAAGAAAGAATAGGTTACTATGGTAAATATGCAAAATGTAGAAATCTAACTTTAGAAGAAGTAAAAAAGCATTTAGAAAATAATGATGAATGGACTTTAAGATTAAAAAGTGAAGGAGACTTTAATAAGAAATTTATATTTAATGACTTAGTAAAAGGTAAGTTAGAATTACCAGAAAACGATATGGATCAAGTACTTATTAAATCTGATGGAGTACCACCTTATGCATTCGCACATGTATGTGATGATCACTTCATGAGAGTAAATCTTATAACAAGAGATGATTCATACATTTCATCAGTCCCATTCCATGTAGAATTATGGGATGCATGTGGTTTTGAAAAACCTAAATTTGCACATATTCTTCCTATTAATAAAAAAGAAGGAGAAAAAATAAGAAAGATAAGTAAAAGAAAAGATCCAGAAGCAGCAGTTGCTTTCTATCATGAAAAAGGAATTCCTGTTGAAGCAATAAAACTATACTTTGCTACTTTACTAAATTCAAACTTTGAAGAATGGTTTATGGCAAACCCAACAAAATCCTATAGAGAATTTACTTTTACCTTTGACAAGATGAGTACAAGCGGTTCATTATTTGATTTAGAAAAACTAATTAATATATCTAAAAATTATATAAGTAGATTAAAAGCATCAGATGTTTACAATAACTTAATAAACTGGGCTCAGACATATGACAATGATTTTTATGAATTAGTAACAAGATACAAAGATTATACTATAAATGTTTTAAATATTGAAAGAGAAGTAGATAGACCAAGAAAAGATATTGAAAGTTATAGTGCTGTTAAAAGAGAAATTGGTTATATGTTTGATGAATTATTCTTTGATGAAGAAATTAATTTTGAAAGAAAAGATTTTTATTCTAAAGAAATGCTTGAATACTATATAGATAATGTTTATGATGAAAATGATGATAAACAAACTTGGTTTAGTAAAATAAAAGAAATGTGTCCAAAATTCGGCTTTGCAAGTGAAACTAAAGAATACAAGGCAAATCCTGAAAATTTCAAAGGATCTCTAGCTCATGCATGCGAAGTAATTAGAGTTGCTGTAACTCATAGAACTATGACACCTGATTTATATGAAATACTTAAATTATTAGGTAAAGAAAGAATAAAAGAAAGAATATCTGATTTTTAATTGTAAAAAATGAATGTATATGATAAAATTTATATGCATTCATTAAATGGCCTGTTGGTGAAATGGTTAACACATAAGCCTCTCAAGCTTACATTCACGGGTTCAAATCCCGTACAGGTCACCAAATATAATAACTATCCCCGTATTTTCGGGGTTTTATTTTAACTTTTTTCCGATTATTACCACATTTACCAACATTTTCATAATTTCCATGGTAATTTTGTGGTAAAAATTTAATTATAAAAAACCTAGCAAATCTAGGTTAATTTTAACACAATAATTTAATAAAATTTTCCATTTATATCTTTAAATACAACAACATGAGAATCAAAATTATAAGTACTATTATTATCAGATAAGTTATTTACAGAAACAATATATTTTTTATCAGTAACAGTTTTAATTTTAAAATCTTCATACATCAAACATTCTATACACACAACTTTTAAAGCACCATCTTCAGTTATATAATATAAATATTCATACCCACCATTACCATCATCAACTAAAAATGCATCAATAACATTTTTATCAACTAAATAATTAGTATAATCTTTAAAATCTGGTATAGTAAGTTTAAGATTAAACTTTGAATCTAAAGTAGCACTAATAGTACTCTCATATAATCGACTTTGTGAACTAAGAGTTATTAAACCACTTTCAAATTCTATTCTTGTCTCATTTTTTCTTCTGCTTAAGTATTCTTTATATAATTTCTCACTTTCCTCATCACTTATAGTAACTTCATTTTTGACACCATCATTATTATTTTCACATTTCACTTCTTCATTTTTAGAAAATAAAATAACCTTAGTTTTATAAAGTACCGCAAATGAAGTAAAGCATATAACTAATCCAAATAATAACCCCAATAAAATCTTTTTCATCATTAATCATCTCCTATACTTTAATTATTTTATATAAAAATATCAATGTCAATAAAAATCGACATTGAATTTTATTTAAAACTCTTCTTTCTTAATTGACAATTATCTGATTTTATGATTTCTTGGTTGCATTATACATTTCATTTCATTGGCTTATTTATTATGTTAAAGGAATAAAAAATCAATAATATTTTCATACAATATTTGTCAATACAAAAAATATTTATTTTGAAACACCTTTATTACTTAATTTATCATTATTAGAAAAATCTAAATAATCATAATATTCAGAAAGCAGGCCAATACCTTTACCACTCACAACATCAAAATAAAAATTATTATCATAACATTTTCCAACTCTAACTCCTAAGTCTGTTTGCAATGGTACTAATTTAATATTTTTAGGACAATTATTTAATAAATAATCCATCATCATATTTGTATCAGTACAATTGCCATTTTTAATATTATCGTATCCATTAACTATAGCATATTCAATAACTACCTCTTTATCTGATGGCAATTCTTTCATCATATCTTTAAGTAAAGACATTTTATTATTACCAGCAGCATGTCCTGCCATTCCCCATTTATTTTTTCTATCATAAAAGAGTATTCCATCACAAACTGCTAATCCAACAGTTCCTATTATATTTTTATTACTATCAGATACTACAAATTCATTCATTTCAGCAGTAGCAATATGTTCTACTAGTCCATTTAATAAGTCTAAAATTTGTTGATTAACTTGATTATTCATTATACCATCTCACTTTCTAATGATGTTATTTCTGTTTTCATTATACACTACATTATTACTTTTGTTAATATTTGATTAAAAATTGAAATAATAAAGAATTATAATATGAACTACCAAATCATTCAAAGATAAAATGTATATTATATGATTAACCATCATATAATTTTTTGAAATGAAAAAATATTTAATAATGTTAACAATTTTATTAATGGTTTTAATACCAAAAAAAACAAATGCACTAGAAAGTTTCATAGTAATGGACAGTGACAGTGGTAGAATTTTAGGTGGTTCTAATATAGATGAGAAGTATTTAATCGCAAGTACTACTAAAATAATGACTATTATGGTAGCTTTAGAAACAACTCCTTTAACAAATATAATATGTGCTGGAGATGAAATTAAAGAGGCATATGGTTCGATGATATATATTGATCAAGGTGAATGCATGACACTTTATGACTTACTAGTAGGACTTATGCTAAGAAGTGGAAACGATGCAGCCGTTGTAATTGCCACAAATACAATAGGCTATGATAATTTCATAAATAAAATGAATGAACTAGCAAGCAAAATTGGAATGAAAAACACAATATTTACAAATCCTCATGGTCTTGATGAAAAAACTCAAAACTACAGTACTGCACATGACTTAGGACTATTAATGGCATATGCTACTAAAAATAAAATATTTATGGAAATAACAAGCATAAAAAAATACACAACAACCACCTCAGTAGAAACACATTTATGGTACAATAAAAACAAATTACTAAGTCAATACAAATTCTCCACAAGTGGTAAAATAGGTTACACAAAAGCATCAGGACATGTATTTGTATCAAGTGCCACAAAAGGAAAAGAAAACTTAGTAATAGCAAGCATAAAAGATGATAATCAATTCGTAACACATAAAAACTTATATGAAAAATATTTTAATGAATATGATAAATACAAAGTAATAGATAGCTACTCCTTTTCTGTAAAAGACAATTACTACAAAAACTACTATTTATATGTTAAAGAAGATGTAGACATTATGTTAAATAAAAACGAACTAGATAAAGTAAATATAAAAATAAATATATATAAGAAAAAGAAAATCAAAGATAATGATGTTGTAGGAAATATAGAAGTATATGTAAATAATAAATATATAGAAAGTATTAATTTGTATGGAGTAAGTAAATCATCAAAAATAAAGAAAAACAAAACTCTATTTAGTAATATATTTAGTTAATATAGATTTTAATCTAATAATTTGATAAAATAACTATGAGGTTTTAGTTATGGAAAGATTACAAAAATATATAAGTGAATGTGGAATCGCAAGTAGAAGAAAAGCAGAAGAATTAATACTTGCTGGTAAAGTAAAAGTTAATGGAGAAGTAGTAAAAACTTTAGGAACTAAGGTAAATAGTGGTGATATGGTTTCTGTTAATGGACAAATTTTAACTAATGAATCAAAAGAGTATTATTTATTAAATAAACCTAGAGAAGTAATTAGTTCTGTTAGTGATGATAAACATAGAAAAACAGTAGTAGACTTTATTAATACTGACAAAAGAATATATCCAATAGGTAGATTAGACTATGATACTACAGGTATTATATTATTAACAAATGATGGAGAATTATCTAACATTCTAACACATCCTAGTAGAGATATAGAAAAAGAATATGTAGCCAAAATAAAAGGTTTCTTAACTAAAGAAGAAACAACTAAATTATGTAATGGAGTTTTATTAAATGGTATTAAAACAAAACCAGCATACTTTAAAATGAAAAAATATGATAAAAAAACCGATACAGCTTATGTAAGAGTTATAATAACTGAAGGAAGAAATCATCAAGTAAAAGATATGTTTAAAAGTGTAGGTAAAGATGTACTAAAACTAACTAGAGAAAGATATGCATTTTTAGACCTAGGTAATCTAAAAAGTGGTGAATATAGAAAACTTACTATCAAAGAAGTAAAAATGCTTTATAGTTTAAAATAAAGAAGATGAATTAATTTTCATCTTCTTTTACATCATCTATTCTAATAGCTTCAGTAGGACAATTTTCAATAGTTTCAAGAATACTCATCTTATCATCAGGATTAACTTCCTTACCAACAGGATCAGCTTGTCCCATTTCATCAAAAACCAAATATTCTGGATGTCTACTAACACAATATCCACATCCAATACAAGCATCTTTATTAATAACAATTTTATCCATTTTAACTCCTCCTAAAAACATTATATTATTAAATTTAATTAAAATCAATTTTTATACTATCAAAAGTTTAAATTTTATGATATTATTATTATGGTGAAATAGTATGGATACTAGAATGGAAAGGTATAAAAGTGAAAATAATGTAACTCAATCATCAAGAGTAAGTAAAAATAATTCTTTATATGAATCTATTAAAACAAGTGATTTATCTAGAATTAAAAATAATGATAATATGAGAGTTATTGAAAGTAATGGAAAAACTATAGACATTGCTAAAATAAAAAAATATTTAGAAGAAACAAATGGCAAAGATTATGAAAACAAAAGAAGAAATATCGTACCAAGAGAAACAAACATTGAAAATAATGAAAAAGAAATAGTTAAAGACTATGATATTAATTCTGTTCTAGAAAATGCTAAAAAAACTAGAGAAATAGATTACGATAGAGAAAGATATAAAAAACTAAAGAAAGAAGAATACGATATTTTAAGTAAGTTAAAAGTTTATGATACAGAAGAAGTGCCTTTAGAAAAAGAAGACTTTAATACTGAAGAAAAAACATTAATAGACTTAATAAATACAGTCACAATCCATAAAGGTGACATCAACTTATTAGAAGAATTAATAGGTGGAGATGATGAAGAAACTACTCTTCCTATAGAAGAAGAAATAAAACAAGAAAAATTATCTAAAACAAATGATAAAGTAGGCATTACTGAAGAAATCCCTTTAGTGAGTCCTGATAAATTAAAAGAAGAATTACCAATTGAACAAAAATTAAACAAAACAGAAGACTTTAGTAAAACTAAAGAATTAGTAGATTTAAAAGAAAAAACTATGGAACTTGAAAATTCATTCTATACAAGTTCTATGAAATTTAGTAAAGAAGATTTTGAAGGATTTGATGAACTAGAAAAAAGTGTTAAAAAGAATAGTGCTCTTACAGTAATACTACTAATATTACTAGTATTCTTTATAATAGGAACACTTATTGTAATAGCAAACTATATATTTAATTTAGGACTATTTTAATAGTCTTTTTTTTAATATAAAAAATATAATTAATTGATGAAAAGAAAAATGAAACTAAAAAGAAATATAAAATTTAAACTAAAAGATAAATTCTTAGTGACATTTATTCTAATATCGTTAATTGTATATATAATAATGAAATTGATTAATAAAGAAACAATAAAAGTACTTGAACCATACTTAGAAAGTGATATGAAAAAACAAGCCTTGGACATTATAAACACATCAATAATAGAAAATAACAATAAAAGTACTTTTAATGACTTAATAATAACTGATAAAAATAGTGAAGGAGAAATAATTGGAGTTGACTTTGATACCTTAAAGGTAAACAAGATATTAACTGAATTAAACAAAACGATACTAGATAATCTTAGAAGTCTTGAAAGTGGAGAAAAATCGAATAAATATGATGATTCTCATAACATATATAAAATACCTTTCTACATTTTTTCTAATAATATATATCTAAGAAACTTAGGCTTTAATATGCCATTTAAAATAAAAATCATAAGTAACAATACAAGTCACATAAAAACAGATTTATCAAGTTACGGAATAAATAATGCATTAGTTAAAATGTATGTTGAAGTCAACGTATTTATGCAAGTAATAATGCCATATTTATCAAATGAAATACAAGTAGAAACTGAAGTACCTGTCATGATGAAAATAATAAATGGAAGAATACCTGAAGTTTATGGTGGTATGTATTCAATAAATAGCCATAGTGTTTGATTTTATTAAAATAAAATATTATAATGTATTTGGTGGTTATATGATAATTAAAATATTTGATAAAGATTACGAAATGGTAGAAAATTATAATGAGGCTTTTAATGAAGAAGAATTTTTAGATAAATGTACAGATTACTTTAAAGACTTTGATTACATAGTTGGTGACATTGCGTATAGTAAACTTAGATTAAAAGGATTTAATACTCCAACAAATAAAAATTTTAAAGAAATAAATGATTATAAAAAAATAAAAAAGTATATAAAAGAAAATTGTGCTTATGGTTGTAAATATTTTATATTGAAAAAAATAATGTAAGAATTTATCAAAAGTGATTGATAAAAATCATCATCTGTGGTATCCTATTTTTAGAGTAGGAGAGTGATCTTATGAATAAAATTACTATTCAAAATATGAATGGTACAATGGAAGAAGTAAGTGTTGTTAATTCATTCAATGTAAAGGATATTAACAAAAGTTTTGTTATATTATCAAAAGGTGAAAGTTTAAATGATACAATGAGTAAAGTATATATATCAGAAGTTGTTGAAGAAAGTCCAAACGTTTACAAATTAGTTGGAATAACTGATGAAAGTATATGGGATAAAGTAAAACAAGCTATGAAAGGAATAGTACAAGGTGGTTAATTATGAATTTTGAAAATGCTAAAGTAATTTTAAGTGGTTATAGAGTAATAGGACTTAAGAATACAGATATTGAAAAATTGATTAAATCTCAAGAAAGTTCTTTTGCAATAAATGATAGTGTAACCAAAGATGTTCCAGTTGAACCAGCAGTTAATCAAACAATGGCTCAATCTACACCAGTTACACCAATAATGCCAAAACAACCATCAGTAGAAGTAACACCTGAAGTAAAAGTGGAACCAGTAAAGCCAGAACAACCCCAAATGGTATCTAATCCTACACCAGAACCAATTCCATCAATTGATCCAGCACCTGCTGCAGAAGCACCAGATGAAATTGTTACTCAAACAGGAAATATATTTGATAATCCAATGCCTTCAGTTCCACCAGTAAGTAGTACACCTGTAAGTGAACCAGTTAGTACAGAACCAGCATTTGATGAACCTGTTTTAAGCGACAATTCATTCAGTATGCCTGCACAAGAACCAACACAAACTTTTGAAACACCTACTGATTTCTTCAATAAATCAGAAATACAAAAACCACAAGTAGCAACACCTGTAGAACCAAAATTGACAAATATACCAAAATTTGAACCTACAATAAATGAACCAAAAGTAGAAGATCCAGCATTAATATATTTAGATTCAATTGAAGAAATAGTTAGAAACACAAAAGAAATAGTGGAAGGTAAAAATCAAATGATAGATGCTTTAAACAAAAAAGTTGAATTACTAACAAATGAATTAAATAATTTAAAAAGTGCAAAGTTAAACAATCTACAAATGGGTGATACAAGAGTATTAACACCAAATAATAACATAAATAATCAAGCTGCTTAATTAGCAGTTTTTTTTCTATACAAATCACATATAATTTAATAGGAGAGTCTTTATGAAAGAAACTATTAAATTTTATTATGATACATACATAAAAGAACTATATGAAATAAACAATGGATATTATTTTTACCTTAATAATTATAAATATTACTTTATAGAATTCAATAGAGATATCAGAGAAATAGACATACTTTTTAAACTATCTAACGAACTATATAATAAAAACATACTTGTAGACACATTTATATTAAACAAAGATAATAAAGTACTTACAAACATTCAAAATAAAAACTATGTATTATTAAGAGTTAATTCAATAGAAAATGATAAATATAATTTAAAAGACATAATAAAATTTAATAATTTATACACAAGTAATACTAAAATTGAACCTTGGTCAACTCTATGGATTAATAAAATAGATGCATTTGAAGAAAAAATAAGTGAATTAAATAATGACTATCCAATAATACAATCTTCATTTGACTATTACATAGGACTAGCAGAAAATGCAATAAGTTATGTAAATGATACTTTTATTGAAGAGAACAATTTTAAAATAAATTTAAATCATAAAAGAATAAAAGATGCTTATCAAGGATATGTAAATAATCCGTTAACATTTACATTTGACTATAGAGTTAGAGATATAGCAGAATATATAAAATACAATTATTTTAATAATACAATTAATTATGATGAAATAGAAGAAGTAATATTAAATAGTGACTTAAATAAAGGAGAATTAAGACTATTAGTTGGAAGACTATTATATCCTTCATATTATTTAGATACCATTAAAGACATATTTATATATGAAAAAAATGAAGAGGAATTAAATAAATATATAAACAAAATTAATGATTACGAATTGTTTTTACAAGATATTTACATAACAATAAAACGTAAATATGAAATTCCGCCTATAGAATGGCTTGTAAATAAAAAATAAGATTGGTATAATTATATCAGGAGATGATATTATGAAAGTACCTTTCAAAAGAGGAAATATTTTAATTCCAAAAAATGTTGATATGGAAAAATGGAGTGTAGTAGCGTGTGATCAATTCACAAGTGAACCAGAATATTGGAAAAAATTAGATTCTATTGTAGGAGACGCACCTTCAACTTTAAGAATAACTTTACCAGAAATATATTTGGAAGAAAATGATGTAGAAGAAAGAATAAAGAAAATAAATAGTACTATGGAAGAATATTTAAATAAAGATTTATTTACAGAATTAACTGATAGTATGATTTATTTAGAAAGAACTCAAGCCGATGGAAAAATCAGAGAAGGTTTAATGGGAATAGTTGACTTAGAAGATTATAGTTATGAAAAAGGCAGCCAAACACTTATAAGAGCAACTGAAAAAACTGTAATTGAAAGAATACCACCTAGAGTTAAAGTAAGAGAAAATGCTTTACTTGAATTACCACATATAATGATATTAATTGATGATGAAAAGAAAGACATAATAGAAAGTTTAAAAGAAGAAGTAACTGATAATGATATAGTTTATGACTTTGAACTTAATATGAATGGTGGACATATAAGAGGCTATAAGCTAAATGAAAACTCAATGAATGAAATAGATTCTAAACTTGAAAAATTAGCCGATAAAGACTATTTCGAAAGTAAATATGGAGTAACAGATAAAGGTGTATTATTATTCGCTATGGGAGATGGAAATCATTCATTAGCAACTGCAAAAGCTTGTTACGAGAATTTAAAGAAAACAATGAGTGAAGAAGAATATTTAAATAATCCAGCAAGATATGCATTAGTTGAACTAGTTAATCTTCATAGCACTGCTTTAGAATTTGAAGCAATCAATAGAGTTATATTTGATACTGATAAAGAAAATTTATTAAATGAATTACAAAAATACTATAATATAAATAAAGATGGAAATGGACAAAAAGTAAGAGTCATAACTGATAATTTAAATGAAGATTGGTATATTGAAAATCCTAAATCAAATATTGCTGTAGGTTCAATTCAAATGTTCTTAGATGAATATTTAAAAGAACACAAAGGTAAAATTGATTATATCCATGGAGAAGATGTTACTACAGAATTAGGAAGTAAAGAAGGTAATATTGGATTTATCTTTGACGCCATGGGAAAATGTGATTTATTTAAAACAGTAATACTAGATGGTGCATTACCTAGAAAAACTTTCTCTATGGGACATGCAAACGATAAAAGATATTATCTTGAAGCAAGAAAGATAAAGTAAAAAAACTTTAAAAACTTAGAAAAGTATGCTATAATTTTCTTGTGATAGCGATGAATAATAGTTTTAAAGTAGGGGATATAGTCAAAGGGCAAATAACAGGGGTTACTCCTTATGGTATATTTGTTAGTTTAGATGATGACTATACAGGACTTGTTCATATATCAGAGGTTTCAGACAAATTTATTAAAAATTTACAAGATAAGTTTAATGTCGGTGATATTATAAATGTTAAAGTTATTGAAGTAGATGAAGATAAAAGTCATGTAAAACTTTCTATAAAGAAAATTGACTATAAAGTTGAAGAAACACTAAGTATGATTCCAGAGTCTGGAAGTGGATTTGGAATGTTAAAATCTAACTTAGAAAGATGGACAAGTAAAAAAATTGCCGAAATTAATAAAAAAATTAATTAAATATTCAAAAACTGGTTGACAGGTAGCCAATTAAATGGTATATTTGTAAATGCCAGTTGGCAATGGGCGACTAGCTCAGTTGGTTAGAGCATCTGCCTTACAAGCAGGAGGTCGGGAGTTCGAGTCTCTCGTCGCCCACCATGATGCCGAAATAGCTCAATTGGTAGAGCAACTGACTTGTAATCAGTAGGTTACGGGTTCGATTCCTGTTTTCGGCACC
>CAKORV010000020.1 GCA_934101625.1 uncultured Bacilli bacterium
GAATACGAAAGAAGTTGATGAAAATGAAAGCGTTGAATTTGACTCCATTGGTGCAAATTGCAACAACGAGAAATACAGTATTAGCAAGTCCTAGAGGATTAATTGCATTTGTTGAAAATAACTATAATGAAGATGGAAGCATAACTATTCCAGAAGCTTTAAAACCTTATATGGGTGGTAAAGAAAGAATATAATGTAAAGTGTAAAAACTTTACATTTTTAATTTACAATAAAATTAATGTATGATATAAATAAAGTAAGTGATAATAGTGAGAAAGATAGAAATAATAAATGAATTAAAACAATTTCCAATAGGAGATATTCCAAGTAATAATGAAGAATTATTATCTAAAGCAGAAATAGTATCTTATTTGGCGAGGTACCAAGAACAATTTGAACAAATAGAAGATATTAATTTAAGAGAAGAATTAGTAAGAAACTTTTATACTAAGTTATTAAATAGTGAATTACCTAGTATAACTGAAGCATGTAAGATAATGGGAGTAAGACAAGAGTTTCTAAGTGATTATGATAAATTACAAATGTTAAAAGATAGTAATGAAAGATATAATAATACATTTGTAAGTTTAGCTTCTCTTATGGAATTAGAAAAGTCAAAAAAGATGTAGTTGATTTATAAATTGAAATGCTCTTGATAAGATAAAAAATAAATGGTAAAATCAAGACGTAAAGTAAAAAGGAGTAAGACAAAACTATTAGAATATTGAAAAACTCAAACTATAACAACAATTGTTTGTTGAAGGCAATTTATTAATTATCTCTCATAATTTTTTCGTGGAATTAAGTTCATAGGCACTAGTCTATGGATTTTTTCGTGTCCTTAAGAAAGAAATGGAGTAGTAAAATGAAAGAAAAGAAATATTTAATACTTGGAATAACCACAGTATTAATAACATTAATAGGAGTTACCTATGCATATTTTACAACTAGAATAATAGGTGATAGAAAGAATGTAACAGTAGATATGGCAGAATTAAAAATAATATTTACTAATTGAGATGCAATAGATGCAAGTGATGTATATGCAGAAGATAACTTAGATATAGTTAAGACTTTTTATTTAGTTTATAAAATAACAAGTGATGATGGTGGATACAACATGACTGATTTTGAAGATGTGCCTAAAAGAAGTAGTGTTTCAGATACAATATTAACATATAGTGTAGAAATACCTGCAAAGTCAATACATAATTATAATATAGAGATAAAATATATAAATGATGAATAGAATTGTCAAGATGAAGATCAAGGAGCAAAACTAATTGGTAAGTTATATATTGGTAATGGAACACCTGAAGCACCTTATGAGATAGACTATGATAATAGTTATAATTAATATAATTCATAGATTTTAGTCTATGAATTTTTATATTAAAGAATAAAATAGTTGTCAAATTATGTAAAAAATAGTAGAATTAAGTTATAAGGTAGTATGACTATCTATGTGATAAATCGAAAGGAAAGAGGTAGAATTTATGGGATTTATTAAAGCATTTAGTGGAGCACTTGGCGGCACACTAGCAGATCAATGGAAAGATTTTTATAAGCCAAGAACTGATGTAACTGCAACTGCAGGATTATTTCCAGCAGTAAAAGTTGGGGAAAATAATGGAAGAGGAGAAAATACTAAAGGTAATGATAATATTATTACTAATGGAAGTAAAATAGTAGTACCTGAAGGAACAGCATTAATTACAATGCAAGATGGTGCGATTACTGGTTTTATTGCTGAACCAGGTGGATTTATATTTAATAGTGAAGATGTTAATTCACAAAGTTTATTCGCAGGTGATGGATTTGTTTCATCATTAGTAAAATCTACATGGGAAAAAGTTAAATTTGGTGGTGTTCCAGGTAGTGAACAATTAGCATTTTATGTAAATTTAAAAGAAATACCAAATAATAGATTTGGAACACAATCTGAAATATATTGGGATGATGCATATTTTGGAACACAAGTAGGATGTTTAACAAGAGGAACATATACTTTAAAAATAGTAGATCCATTATTATTTGTTAAAAATTTTGTACCAACAATGTATTTACAAGCAGATGCACCAATATTTGATTTTGCAGATATGGATAATGATGCAGGCAGTCAATTATTTAATGAAGTAGTTGGAACTTTATCAGCAGCATTTTCTAATTATACAAATGATCCAAGTAAAGGAAATAGAATTTCTAAAATTCAAGGAGATCAAATTGGTTTTGCACAAGCAATGAGTCAAGCAGTAGAAGAAGCATATGGATGGAAGAGTACTCGTGGATTAGAAATAGTTAAAACAGCAATATTAGCTATTGAATATGATGAAGATACTAAAGAATTAATGAAAGATGTTAAGAAAGCAGATGCATTAAGTGGTGCTAGAGGTAATTCATTCATGCAACAAGCAGCAGCAAGAGGAATGCAAGCAGCAGGAGAAAATGGTGGAGGATCAGGAATGGCTTTCATGGGAGTAGGAATGAATGCAGCAGGTAATATGATGGGTAATATGCAACAACAAAATAATGGTTCAAGTTATAATCCATCATTTAATCAACAACCAGAACAAGCACAAACAACTACAAGTGAAGATCCAATGACAAAACTAATGGAAGCTAAAAAAATGTTAGATGCAGGAGTAATAACAGAAGAAGATTATAATAATTTAAAAGCAAAACTATTGGGGTTATAATCATGATAGAGAATGAAGTAAACGTTAATGAGCCTAAAATCGTTAAGACCGATGAGGGCTCTTCTAACGGTCAAGATAAATGTCCAAAATGTGGTGCTACTGATATAAGTACAAATACAAAAACTGGCAAATTAAGATGTAATTTTTGCAGACATGAATTTGAACCAGAAAAAGTTAGTGGTTTGGAAACTGATATAAGTAAACTTTCAGGAGAAATAATTGGAAGTGGAGCAACAGATATAATCGCAGATACAAAAGATGTATTAACATTTAAATGTTCTAGTTGTGGAGCAGAAGTAGTAATAGACACAGAACATAGTTTACAAGCAAGATGTCACTGGTGTAGAAATACTTTATCAGTAAATGAACAAATACCAAATGGTGCTGTACCAGATGTAGTACTTGCTTTTAATGTAACAAAAGCTGATGCAAAAAAAGAAATTGAAAACTTTGTTGGAAAAAGAAAATTCTTTGCACATCCTAAATTTAGACAGGAATTTACTACTGATAATATAATGGGTGTATATTTTCCATATATGTTAGTGGATGCAAATACACATGTTAATTATAGTGGTCAAGGAGAAATACAAAAAAGAAAATATTATGTGGGAAGTGGAGATAATCAAGAAGCAAGATATGATGCAGATGTATATCATGTTGAAAGAGAATGTGATTTAACGATAAATGGATTAAGTATTGAATCTAATAGTGATAGGTTAAATACTAGTGATAAAACTAAAACAAATAACATAATAAATGCAATTATGCCTTTTGATGTAGAAAATGTAAGTAAATATAATGCTAATTATTTAAAGGGATATACTTCTGAAAGAAGAGATACTAATACAAATGATTTAAAACCATTAGTAGAAGTACAATCAAAAGATATAGCAAGACATTCACTAAATACTACTTTAAAACAATATGATCGTGGAGTTAGTTGGAATAAAGAAGAACTTAATTTAAAAGGAATGCAATGGCAATCAGCATATCTTCCAGTGTGGCTTTATAGTTATTTAGAAGTGAAAGGTGATAAAAAACTTCTTCATTATGTAGCAGTTAATGCTAGAACTAAGAAGACTATGGGAAGTGTACCAATACATATGCCTAAGTTAATATTAGTGTCAGCTTTGATAGAAGTTCTATGTATTTTCCTAATGTTTAGTGTAGATTGGGATTCTAGTTGGTTATTCTTGTTAGGTGGTATCATTTATTTCTTTGTAATGTATTCTAGATATAGAAACAAAGGAGCAAGACATACTTATGAAACAGATACTAAAACTGAGATATTAAATCTTAGAAAAGTAGATAATTTTGTTGAAACAAGGAAAGGATTGGAAAGTCAATATATAAGTGGTGTAAATAATACTAGAGTTGATGGTAAAAATCTTTCAAATAAAGCAATGGGTTTAGGAAATAAATTAGCAAATGAATTTGTTGAAAATAATGCATTAGCAAGTTTAATTAAAGATCAAATAGATAAAAAGGATGGTAAGTAATTATGGTTTGTCCTAAATGTAATACAAATAATTTAGATAATTCAACATTTTGTATAGGATGTGGTAATCAACTTAGTAATGTAAATACAAATAATTTTAATGTAAATACCCCATTAACACCTGAACAACCAACAATAAATAATCAACCAGAAGTAAGTCAACCATCGACTAAACAACCAAAAAGTACGTCTAAATTGATTATACCAATTTTATTAATATGTCTTTCAGTTGGAATTTTATATTTTATATTTAATGGTAAATCATCAGCATTAAAACTTGATTCTTATTTTGATTCAAATAGACCAGTACGAATTAAAAAAGATGGATTATATGGGTATATTGATATTAATGGTAAAACATTATTAAAACCACAATTTCAAACAACTGCTGAAGATTTTAATGGAAGTTATGCAGTAGTACTAGGTAGAGATAAAGATGACAAAAGTGTTTATAACTTAATAGATACTACTGGTAAAATAAAATATACAACAGATGATTTATTTAATATTGACTATGTTAAATCTGAAAATATATGGGTATTAGATAATAAATTATATGATGTTAATTTAAAACAAATAAGTAAAGATGGATATCACATAGAGTATTTAAAGGATAAATACTTTGAATGGAAAAGTGATTCTTCTGCAGGTTTAATGGATTCTAAAGGAAATATACTTTATACATATAAATTTAATAATGGTGAAAAATATTTATCTATAAATGTATTAATAGGTGAATATACTCATCAAAATTATTGTATTCTTAATGTAGATAATTCTAAATATGCTGTTATAAATTGTGATACTGGTAAAGTGATATATGACTTTAATAAGTTTAAAATTGAAGATGACTTTGGTGTTTTTGTTCTATCAAATATAGATACTAATAAAGAAGTTATGAAGATGGCTATATTAAATGATAAAGTAGTTTATTCAACAATTGATGATAAAGAAGATATAGATTTTGATAAAGATGGTTATTTTGAAATAATAAAAAGTGATGGTAAAAAAGTATATTATGATTTTAATACTAAAGAGTTAACTGAAACAAGACCAAAGAATGCTTTTAAATCAGATGAAGAATTAATAAGTGGTTTAACTAAGACTGATTGTAGAGATCATGTTGGTTTAAGTAAAGATAATAATGTTTTATTAGATTGTGAATGGGATAAAATTAGGATAGATTTTCTTGGAGAAAATGTTATTAAATATTTTAAGAATAAAAATAAAGAATATGTTTTAGCAAGGAAAGATAAGAAAGTTTATTTAATTGATATTAATACTAAAGAAGAAATAGTTAGTTTTGATACAGAGGACGTATATGATATTGATAACGATGATTCACTATTCCTTATGGCATATACAAGTGATTCAGATAAAGTTATTTATTCATTTACAACTAATAGTCAAAAGACATTTGATGGAAGTAAAAGTATAGTAATTTATACAAATTATTTTACAGTTAGTGAAGATAATAAATTAAATTATTATAATGTAAATTTAGAAAAATTTTATGGTGAAGATTTATAGGAAGGAATAAGTATGGAGAAAGTAAAAGAATTAATTGAAAGTAAAAGAATTTTGGCACTAGTAGGAGTATTGGGTAGTGTTTTAGGATTAATATTACCTTTTTATACAATAATATTTTTTGGTTATACTTCTAGTGCTGCAGCAGTAGATTCATGGGTAGGAATTGTACTTTTAATATTTGTATTATTAAGTGGTGTAGTAATTTTTAGTGATTTAATTAAAAGTAAATTTCCAGAAGTTTTAAATAATTCTGTTGGTAAATTTATAGAAAAAGTTAATGATCCGAAATTTGGTTTTGTACCAGCAGTGGTAGTAGCTTTATTTATAATTTACTTAGTATCAAAAACAAAGGAATTTTTAGATGTACTTGATTTTGGTATAGGATTTTATTTAATGTGTTTAGGCGTATTATGTTTTATAGGACATGGTATATTTTATAAAGGAAATAAAAAAGTTGCTGTACAAACAATGAGTAATGAACAAAATATGTATAATAATGTTCAAACAACTATTATTAGTAATGAGGCACAAGTAAATTCAAATATTGAAACTGCTAATACAATGCAAAATACACAAAGTATTAATAATCAAACAATTCAAAATATAGAACCACAACCAGAATTACCACCTAAATTTTGTCCTAATTGTGGAACTAAATTAACAGGAGATGCTACATCATGCTTTATGTGTGGTAAAGAACAATAATTAAGGTGAATTAAATGAAATGTTTAAACTGTGGAAAAGAGAATTTGGAAGGAAATAAATTTTGTATAGGATGTGGTAGTCCTTTAAACAAAATTGAAAATCCAGTGAGTATGGTAAATGAGGGGAATACTACAAATAATGTAGATTCTCCTAAACCTAAAAATAAAAAGAAAATAGTTATAATAGTAGGAATAGTCATAATAATATTGATTATTTCTATAGTAGCTTACATACTACTTAATAAAAAAGAATATAATGGTGAGCAAAGTAGTATGGAAATGTTAACTTTATCAGGACCTACTGGTAAGATATTACCACAATTTATTGATGGGAGATACTCTGATAAATTGGTAAAGAATGAGAATGATGCTTTAGAATCTTTAAAAGATATTGAAGATAAAACTTGGTTAAATAATTATGAATTATCAGATATATTTAAATTTGTATCAAAGGAAGTAGTGAATGATATAACTTTTTATAAATTCAAACAAGTTTATCAAGATATACCATTTTTATATCATAGTATAACTGTAAGTGTTGATAAAGATTATCATGTTTCAAGTTTTGGTGGATGGTATTATAATCATAAAGTTCATGTTGAAACTACACCAAAGAAAACTAAAGATGAAATAAAAACAATTGCTAAAAATGTATTAGGTAAAAATGGTAATATTGTATCAAGTGAATTATATATTGAAGAAGACTCAGATCACAATTTATCATTGGTTTATGTAGTTAAAGGATATTCTGATGATAAAGCATTGGAAATTATTATTGATGCAAATACTGGGGAAGTAGTAAGTGAAAGCGATTTAATTGATAATATATCAAGCACATATACTGGATTTGGTATTGATGGTATAACTCATACAATTACTTTAGACGAAGATAAGGAATTATTGACAGGAAAAAGAATTTATAAATTTTATGATCCTGACAGATATATTTATGTAACTGATTATAGAGGTAAAGGTGAGATTTTATCAACATTGTTAAGCGGAGCAGGTAAAATAATTAAACCAATACCATTTCAAGGATATATTGATGGTGATATATATCTACATGATGAAGTTGATTCAACTTTCTTTAAAAATGCAGTAACAACGATGTCAAATTTTGAATTAATTTATGATTATTACAAAAACGTATTAGGAAGAAATTCATTTGATAATAAAGGTGGAGATGTTGTTGTTAATTTGGGTGTTGTTAAATCTACAAAAACAGGAGAAGACTTAAATAATGCATTTTGGAGTTTTTTAACAGATCAAATGTACATAGGTGACTATAAAGGAAAAAGCTTTAGTGTTTCTTTAGATGTTTTGGCTCATGAATTTACTCATGGAGTTATAGGTAGTGTAGTAAATCTTGCGACATCGCCTGTTGAAGGAAAAGAAGATGAAGCGTTTGAAACTGGATCATTAAGTGAAGGATATGCTGATGTATTAGGTTCATTAATTGAAGGAAAAAATTGGACAATCGCAGAAAATAATGAAGTATTAAGAAATTTAGCTGATCCTGAATCAATGAATAGACCAAGTGAAGTTCGTGGAGATTATTATTATCCAAATGATTATGATGAAGAGGAAAGAATAGCAATGGCATCTCCAAAAGAATATAAAAATGTACAAAGTTATGATGGAGGCGGAAAACATCATAATGCTACTATTGTTGGATATGCAGCATATTTAATGTATGAATCAGGTGCATTTAAAAGTCGTGAAGAAATGGCTAAAGTATGGTATAATTCATTATTCTATTTAAATCAAAATGCTGGATTTGAGGATTGTGCTCAAGCAGTATTAAAGGCTGCTAAAGAATTGGGGTTAGGTGAATCATCAATTACAAAAATAACTAAAGCATTTATTGAAACTAATATGTTATCTGTATTAGCAGATATAGAAGGTGTTGTAACAAGTGCAGATACAGGTAGACCTTTATCAGGTGTAAAAGTAGTACTTTATAATTATGAAACAGGAGAAATTGTTAAGAGTGTTAGGACAGATAAAAATGGAAAATTTAGTTTAACTACTATAAATTCAGATGTTTATAAAATTAAATTTTTAAAAGCTGGTTTTGATGAATATGAAAAAGTTTTATTACTTAAAGATGATATTGAAATGAATGTAAAACTTGGCCCTAAAAATAAAAAACAAACTGGATATACTCCTTGTAAAACAAATTGTGTAACACTTACAATTGAACAATTGGCACCTAATAATAACGGAAGTTTAGGTAAAGAAAAAATAACATTTAAAGTAGAAAAGGGTTCAATATTAGGAGTTCAAACTTTTGTAGAAGAAATTAATAAAGAAATTGGAACTGATATGATAAAGTGGGATGGCAGTAATATTTACCTTAATATGTATGGTCAAGAAATTGAAGTTGGTGGTTGGTATTATAAAGGTACAGATGAAAAATTTGACTTTATGAAACCAATTTATGAAGATGCTACAATTGAGATGAAACTATTTGGAAGTCTGGGTAATGATGATTTGATGGATTTGGTTAAAGGTCTCACAAATTATAATAATTAAATATAAGTCACTTACATATAATTATGTAGGTGATTTATTTTGAAAAAATATTTTGAATATATTGGACTGATTGCACTTACTTTATTTAGTTTCTATTATACTGACAAAGTTACTAAAATTATGAATAGTAAAGATCCTGTAATGATAAGTATAAAAGAATATAAAGATAAAACTAAAGAATCATGTAAAGAAGGATATTATACTAATGATGGAGTAATATTAGGTGTAAATGGTAAAATAGTAGATGTAAATGAATCTTATTCTAATATGGTTTCAAAAGGATATGATGAAGAATTAATGGTATTTGAAGAAGTATTATGTAAAGTTAATAAAGAGGATAATTTAGGAAATTACATTATAAAGGGTAATGAAGTAAAAAATAGTGTTAGTTTATTTATTGAAATAAAAGATTTAAATTATATAGATGATATAATTTCTATAAGTAAAAATCAAAATATTAAACTTAATATATTGGTTAATGGAAGAATATTAGAAAATAATAAAGAAAAATTTGAGAATATTTATAAAGAGGGAATAGATATAATTTATAATGGTAATACAATAGAAGATATTGAAAAATATGTAAATATTATGAAGTCGATTAGTAATGATAAAAGATTATTATGTGTAAGTTATAATAATATAGATAATTTGGATATTTGTAAATCAAAAAAAATAAATACTATTAAGACAAATTATGTATTTGATAAGTCAATTTATAATAATACTAAAACTAATTTAGAAAAGGGTGCATTCTATATATATAAAGAAAATAGTCAGTTATTAAATGAATTTAATACTATAATAAATCATATTAAAGGTAAGAACATTGATATTATTAGCGCAATAGAAATGATAAAATAGTAAAAATGTACTAAATTAATTACAAATATTAGTCGAAATATGTTGACTAATATTGTTTTTTGGTGTATAATCTAGTCATGAAATTCACAAAGGGGGTATATTTATGAATAGTGAATTATTAAAAAAACTTGTAGAAATTTCAAAAGATAACAAAAAAAGAATAGATGAATTAAAAGGAGAATATGCAGAACTTACTGATATTGAAAGAAAGCAAACTTCTAAAGATTTAAGAAGAATTAAAGAAATTAGAAGTGAATTAGTAAGACTTAATAGTTTAAATAATGAACTTGATGAAGATTTAAAATATGTTAAGGGAGTAACTAATAAGTTAAAGAACTTTAAAAAAGGTTTAAATGAACAACCTGATCCTTTAAAGAAAGAATTACTAGAAGAAAAAGTTGAAGAGTTAGAAACTGAGTTAAAGAGTTTTGCAGAAGGTTTAGAAGAAAAATATAGTGTTCTTGTTAAAGATTATGATGAAAATAAAGAAAGACAAGAAAATTCAAATAAAGATAAAGAAGACAATGAAGAATCTAAAGATGAAAAGAAAAAGCCTAAAAAGAGTAAAAAAGCAATTGCAGCTTTAGCAATACTTGCAGCTTTAGGTGTAGGTACTACTGGTTATGCATTAGGAAAAGGAATTATAAATCCTAATTTTGCTAAAACTTCTATGTCTGATGCTAAATTAGCTAATCAAAATGAAAAAGCAGCTGATAAACCAGTTGATACTAATAGTACATCTAGCACATCTTCAAGTAGTGAAATAACTAGACAAGAAGTTGTTGAAAGAATGACATTTGAAGAAGAACAAAAATCTAATTTAGAATTCACTGACATAAATGATGAAGAACAAGTAGAAAAAAGAGCATATGAAGTAATTCAATATTTAGATGAAAATATTGAAGGACATGATTATACTGTTGATGAAGTTTGTAATATAATCAAATGGGTTAATGGTGGTAATGTTGAAACTCCAACATTTGATGATGCTTTATTTGCAATAAGTAGAATTGAAGATATAATGAATAAAGAAAATCAAGAAGAAGTAAAAAATACTTTTGATGTAAGTAAATTATATATAGATGGTTCTAAAGGACAAAAGTTAGCAGGTCAAATTTATGAATCTAAAAAAGAACTTAAAGAAACAAAAGGAACAGAAGAGTTCCAAGCTAAGGCTGATAAGTTTGCTAAATTAATCATAAATTCATGGCTATTAAATGGTACTAACAATGTACAAAGTGCTTTCTCACTTGAAAAAGGTGGTATGAAAACATTTGTAGATGTATATTTCTTAAATACTTATGCATATATAGATGTACCAGTTAATGTTAGCGTAACAGTTGCAGATAGAACAACAGAATATAATTTAGATGATGTAGCAGTTTTACTAAATCAACCAGCATTTTGTGATGAAAATGGTACAATTGATGAAACAGTAATGGATAAATTTTCATCAGATTTAAATGATATGGTTGAAGAAGCAGTAGCTGTAAAAGAAAATACAAATAGTGGTTTGACACTAAAATAGGTTAGGGGGAATTAATTATGTATAATACAGAAAAAAATCCAGGATTTAATGTTAAAGATGTAATAATTAAAGCTATATTCTTAGTATTATTTATATTATTATTAGTTTGGTTATTTCCAAAAGTTCCAAATATGAAACCATTCTATAGTAATGTATTTAGAGAAAATATTAAATATATGCAAGAAGCAGCTGAAAGTTATTATACAACTGAAAGATTACCTAAAAATGTAGGTGATACAGCAGAAATGACTTTACAAGATATGATTGATAAAAACTTGATTTTACCTTTTGTAGATGAAGATGGTAATTCATGTGATACTAAAGAATCATATGTAGAGGTTAAGAAAAATAAGAATGATTATACTTTAAAAGTTAATCTAGTATGTCCTAATGAAGAAAACTATGTTGATAAAATTTTAGGATGTTATCAATATTGTGAAGGAGATAATTGTAAAGAAGAAAATAAACCAGTAACTGCTATTGAATATCAATTCAAGCAAACTGGTTCAAAGGATGTAAGTTATTACACTTGTCCAGATGGTGGAACTTTAACTAATGGTATATGTAATATTTATACAACAGATACTTATAAAGCAACAGTAACTACTACTAAAGGTAATGAATATTGTCCAAATGGTGGAGAACTTAAAGATGGTGTTTGTTACAAGGTAGAAACAACTAGTTATGATGCAACAGAAGGTCAAGGTAAATACTATTGTCCAAATGGTGGTATTTTAAACGGAACTAAATGTTATGTTAATAATAGTACTAGTTATGAAGCAGCAGAAAAATTAAGTTGTCCAAATGGAGGTTCACTAGTAGGAAATAAGTGTGTTATTGAAGGTTCAGGAGATTCAAGTTATGCAGCTTCAGTAAGATATAGTTGTCCAAATGGTGGAGATTTAAGTGGAACTAAATGTATTATTACAAGTCAAGGAAGTTCATCATCATATGCAGCTTCAGTAAGATATACTTGTCCAAATGGTGGAAGCCTAAGTGGTACAAAATGTATAACTTCATCAGGAACAAGTGGTTCAAGTTATGCAGCAACTAAGTCAACTACTAAACAAACTTTAAGTGGTCAATATACAACAAAACCATCAGGATATACTTGTAGTACAACAAGGGTTAAAACATGTTCAACATGTACAACTTATAAAACAGTTTATACATCTTGTTATAAATATACAACAACTTATACTTGCCCAAAAGGTGGTTCATTAAGAGGAACAACATGTTATATAAGTGGAACAAGTGGTTCAAGTTATACAGCAAGTAAAAGTTATTATTGTCCAAATGGAGGAAGCTTAAGTGGATCAACTTGTTATGTAAAAGGTGAAACATCTTCATCAAGTTATACAGCAAGTAAAAGTTATTATTGTCCAAATGGAGGAAGTTTAAGTGGAACAACATGTTATGTAAGTGGAAGTGGTAATGAAAGTTATACTCCAAGTAGAAATTATACTTGTCCATATGGAGGAAAACTAAGTGGTACAAAATGTATTGTTGAAGAATCAACAACATATGATGCAACTAAATCTCAAGGAGAGAAGTATTGTCCAAATGGAGGAAGTTTAAGTGGAGATAAATGTATTGTAACTAAAACAAATAGTTATAAAGCATCTGTATCAGATGGTACAAGTGTTAAGACTTGTCCAAATGGAGGAACTTTAAAAGATGATGGATTATGTTATGTAAATAAATTATCTAAGTCTTATAAAGCAACATTAAATACAAAAAAACAATATTATACAAATTATAAATGGTCTAGAGAAGAATCTATTCCTGGATGGACTAGAACAGGTGAGACTAGAACTGTAACTGTAGAAAATACTACAACAACTAACAAACAAAAATAGATTATGATTATTCATAATCTTTTTGTATATTATTTAATACAGTTATTGACAAAATGTATTTTATGTGATACAATTATATCAGTTTAAGGGGGAATAGGAAATGAATAATTTAGAAGAAAAAAAGGAAGGAATTTTTACAAAAAGATTTAATATAAGTCTTGCTGCATTATCTTTAGCAGGTGTTCTAGCTGTAGGTGGAGCAACTGTACATAAGAATGTGGATCATTTAAATAGTAAATGTCCATTTGCATTCATATATGGAGATAAAATAGTTGAACATCAAGTTAATGAAATAAAGGAAGAACATCCTGATTTATTAACTAAAGCAACATATAAAGCACCAGTTGGATATGTATTAGGTAAATATGGTACATGTTATCAAGAAACAATTGATGGAAAAACATATGCTTATGCTGAAGAAATAAAAGAAGATCCTAGTAAGTTAAGTGAATTAGAATTAACTGAACAAGTAAGAAAATTATATAAATAAATTAAAATACTATAGCATAAAATTGCTATAGTATTTTTAAACAAAACTGATACAAAAAAACTTTACAGGATAAAAAAGATATGGTATCATTAGTACATAAATTAATTAACGGACACAAGCATGTCTCGATATTTATTATCCAGGACACATGTGGGGTTAATTAATTTTTTTATTTATAAAATTTTTGATTTGAAAAACTTTACAAGGTGAAAAAGGTATGGTATTATTAATACATAAATTAATTAACGCACGCAAATATGCCCCGATATTTATTATCCAGGGTTGACGCGGGGTTAATTAATTTTTTTTATGTTTAAAATATCGTATAAATATTTTTTAGTATCTTCACTATTCCTAATTAAAACAATTGCTTCGTAAAGATCTTCAACACCTTTATTTAAGATACTAAATGTTATTTTATATCTGTAAAATCCATATTTAGCATCTTTTGAATGTTTTTCCTTTTTATTAGTAGTGTATATTTTATCAGTAGAATTATTAATAATTTGCTTCAAATATTTGCTTAGTTTACTTTTGATTAGTTTTTGTTGTTTATTATTCAAGACAGAGCTTTTTGAGTATACAAATTCATATGCAGTCTTTTTATCAATAAATACATTATTATTAGTTTCTGTTATCTTATAAGATATTCCTTTTTGATTTTTGATATTTTTTAGAGTTTCTTTATTAATAGATTTAAAGTCAATGTTATCAAAACTTTCATTAGTTATTTGTAATCTATTAAAACTACCATTATTATTATATTTAACTTCACATTCTTTTAGTAAAACTGATTCATCATCAATTAAATATTCACAACCTAAACATTCAATATTTAGTACTTTCAAATCACACATAATTAGGTTCTTTCTTCAATTGATTATTTTAACAAATTATTAATTATAAAATAATAAATTTTTTTATTTAAAAATCTTTTTATGTTGAAAAAGATATGGTATTATTGATGCATAAATTAGTTAACGAACACAAGCATGTCTCGATATTTGATATCTAGGACACATGTGGGGTTAATTAATTTTTTTATTTGCTGTCTTTTGACAAATTGTACTTTATGTGATACAATTATGTCAGTTTAAGGGGATAGGAAAATGAAATGAAAGGAAAATTAACAATTGGAGAGAGGATAGGTGTGTATAACACTTTATTCACATTCACAAACTAATCATTTAAATAAAAAGTGTCCATTAGCCGATTTATATGGAGATAACGTAATTGAACATAGTATTAACGAAGTTAAAAAACATACTACAACTGAATTAATTAGTATAATTCCTGAGGGTTATAAATATAATCCAAATGTTGGATTATGGACAAAGACTGAGAATAGTATAACATATACAACTAATGGAGATTACTATCGTTATGTTAAAATCTATGGTAAACAAGCAGAATCTTATTATGGAATAGATGCTAACTTATATACTGCTGGTACAGTAGAAGCTCAAATAGAAGAACAAGTAAAAAGCTTATACAGATAATTATAAAAAAACAATATCTAGATTAAATTTCTAAATATTGTTTTTTATTCGCCTTTTATTTTTTTATTAAATTCATACATTGATATTTCATATTTGTTATCTCCAGGATAATAATATTTACTATTAATGATATTGTCTGGAAGATACTGTTGTTTAACCCAGTGATTTTTATAATTATGTGGATATTTATACAAATTCTCATTATATGTTCTTATGTGTTTAGGAACTCTGCCGACATTGCCTTTCTTTAAATCATTAATGGCAGCTACATAAGTTTTTTCAATTGTATTGCTTTTTGGACTAAGTGCCATATCGATAACAACTGATGTTAATGGTTTATATAATTCTGGTAATCCAATTCTTTCTGCTGCTTCAATTGCTGTTAAAACTTTAATAGGCATATTAGGATTAGCAAGTCCTATATCTTCATATGCAATAACTAACATTCTTCTATAAATAATATCAAAATCTCCAGCTTTAATTAATCTCATCAAATAATGAATTGCTGCATCAACATCACTTCCTCTGATACTTTTTTGAAAAGCACTAATAACATCATAATAACCATCTTCATTCTTATCATGGAAAAAGTTCATATTATTATTAATAGTTTTAATATCTTCTATAGAAAAAGTATTACCAAATCCATTATAACAAAATTCAACAAGACTATATGCAAATCTTAAATCACCATTTGCTTGATTAGCAATATATTTTTTTACATCATCAGTTAATACAATATCATTATACACTTTTCTAACATTATCTAATGCGTTATAAATATCATCGCTATTAATAGCTTTTAATTCAATCATTTGACATCTACTTCTAATCGCGGGATTAATAGTGTGGAAAGGATTGCTGTTAGTTAATCCAATAAGAATAACTTTACCACTTTCTATATAAGATAATAATAAATCTTGTTTATCTTTATTCATTCTATGTATCTCATCAACAATTAATACTATTTCATCATACATTTTTGCTTCTTCAAAAACAACTTCAAAATCTTTTTTAGAATTAATTGTAGCATTTAATAATCTATATCTAACATCAAACTCATTCATAAGAGCCAAAGCAATTGTAGTCTTTCCAGAACCACTATTGCCATAAAAAATCATATTAAAAAGTCTCTTGTTCTTAACTAAATTACTTAATAATTTTCCTTCACCTATTAAATGTTTTTGTCCTACGACTTCATCAAGTTTCTTAGGTCTTAATTTTTCTGTTAAAGGTTCCATTTACATCACCCAAAAGTATTTTATCATAATAATTGACTTTAAGCCATAAGTAATATAAAATAAACCCTACAGGTGATTTTATGATTAATGAGAATACTAAATTATTTATATTAGATAACTTAAATAAGAAAGACTTTTTAACTGAAGAATTTCTTAATGAATTAAAAGAAGTAATGGATTTTTATGATAATTTATATCTTTATTTTAATGGTTTTGAATTAAAAGATAGTTCTTTAGCAAACACAACAGGTGGTTATGATAGAAATGATAAAAAAGTATATTTGTTTAAAAGAGAAATGTTAATTGAATTTAAAAACTTTTTAAAGATAAATAAACTAGATAGTTATGATATAACAAGAATTAATATATTTATGACTCACTTAATAATGCATGAACTATCTCATGCATATCAAAAATATCTCATGCATATGAGTACTAACTGGGATAGTCTAATAAGTGATTCATTATTAACTATAGATGGCAGGCTTACTCCGTATAAAATATTAGATTATAGTTTTGTGCCAAATAAGATAAAACATAATTTAATTGATGGATTTTACCTTAAACATCATGATTTATTTCCTAATGAATTACTTGCTGAAGGAAATGCACTTGATATAACTAATGATATTATAAAAAGAATGGATGATTACTATAAATATTCTGATTATGTTTATTATTATATTTCAATATTACTAAGTCATTATAAAATAACAAAAAAAGAAATAATATGTCCATTAGAAAGGTTTTATAAGAAAATTAAATTAGAACTAATATATAGAGAATATGATTTTAGTGAATTTACAGATAAAGAAAAGTTTTTATATGGAATGACAAAAGATAAAGATGTAATAAATAATCAGTTAAACACTATTTTAAATTCCGGAGATATTGATTTTGTTGATAAGATTAGATATGAAATTAGTAGGAATAATAGTATTTTACTTCATAAATCATTAAATCGTTCTAAATAGTACTTGTTTATTTAAGTAAAATATATTAAAATATTATACGAGGGATGAAAAATGGAAATAGTATTAATAATTATAGCTGTTCTTTTAATAGCGCTTGTATTACTACAAAGTAACAAAGCAAGTGATGCAGGTCAAATAATAACAGGTGGAAATAACTTGTTAATGGGGCAAATGAAAGAAAGAGGGGCAGAAAAATTTATAACTAGATTAACTTATGTATTAGGATTCTTATTTATAGCAATTTCATTATACTTAAGTATATAGTTATTTGGGTAAGTGTAGACTTATCCTTTTATTTTTGATAAAATTAAGATGGTGAACGTAAGATGAAAGAAGAAATATTAAATATATTAAAAAAAGAAAATGGAAGAAAAATGGATCCTATAGATATAGTAAAAAAACTTAAGAAAGTATATAGTACAGAAGATTTAAAAAATATATTAGATGTTTTATATGAATTAGTTAATGAGGGAGAAATAGTATCTTGTAAAAATAATACATTTAAAATAGTAACTAATGAATATATTAAAGCACCTATAGAGAGAGTACAAAGTGGGAATGGATGGTTACTTTTAAGTACTGGAGATATATTTATAGATAAAAAGAATATGATGGATGCTAATGATGGGGATATATGTCTATGTGAAACATTTAAAAGATTTGGTAAATTAGAAGCAAGAGTAAAAAGAGTAATAGAAAGAAATTTACCACTTGGAGAGATAATAGAAGAAAATGGTATAACATACATAAAGATGTTAAAAGAATATCCTTTGAATGTAGTATTACTAGAAAATAAAGATTTACCTGTAGTAGATGGAGAAATTGTTAAAGTAAAAAGTGTTAAAGAAGATAAAGATAATATATATGTTAAAGTAGTAGAAAAAGTAGGACATAAAAATAGTCCTGATATAGATACTTTAAAAATAATGGCTGAATTAGGAGTACCTGTAGGATTTAGTGAAGAAACTAAAAATGAAGTTAAATCTTTACCTATGGAAGTATTAGAAAGTGATTATAAGGGAAGAGTAGATTTAACAGATAAAATAATATTTACTATTGATGGAAAAGATACTAAAGATATAGATGACGCGATTAGTCTAGAAATACTAGATAATGGAAACTATTTATTAAGAGTATCTATCGCAGATGTAACTAACTATGTTAAATTTGGAAGTGCATTATTTAATGATGCTTATAATAAAGGTAACTCTACATATATGGCAGATAAAGTAGAACCTATGTTACCAGTAGAACTTTCTAATGGAATATGTTCTTTAAATCCAAATGTATTAAGATGTGCAGTAACTACAGAAATGGAAATAGATAAGAATGGAAACTTTATTAAAAAAAGTATATATCCTAGTATAATTAAATCTAGAAAGAAAATGAATTATGATGATGTAAATACTATTTTAGATGGGGGACATGTAGAAGGTTATGAAGAATTTGAAAGTATTCTTCTTAAAATGTTAGAATTATCTAAAATACTTAAGAAAAGGAAAAAAGAACGTGGTGAGATAGAATTCATTAGTGATGAGATTAAACTTATAGTTGATGAAAATGGTAAATTAATTGAAATAAAGAAATTTAAAGATGGTTTAGGTGAAAGATTAATTGAAGATTTTATGATAGCTAGTAATGAAACATCTATTGAATTATTAACTAAAGAATGTAATTATGGAATATACAGAATACATGGTAAACCAAGTCCTAAGAAAATAGAAGAATTTATGAATTTTGTAAGTACTTTGGGTTATCAAGTAAAAGGTAAATTTGATTATTCTAATATCAATAATAAAGATATACAAAATATATTAGTTAGTTTAAAGGGTGTTAAAGATGAAGAATTATTAAATAGAAAACTACTTAGAAGTATGCAAAAGGCTATTTATTCAACTGAAAATATTGGACATTTTGGTTTAGGTAGTAAAAAATATACTCATGAAACAAGTCCAATTAGAAGATTCTCAGATTTATTATTACATTATATGATAAAGATAGTTATATTTAAATGGAATATGGGTGTAACATTAGATAAAATTACTAGTGGATTAAGTGAAGCATGTGATCATATAAGTATGACTGAAAGAAGAAGTGATGAATGTGAGTATCAAGTAAATGATATGAAAATTGCTGAATATATGGAAAATCATATAGGAGAAGAATATGAGGCAAGAGTAAGTGATTTACTTGAGAAAGGTTTCTTTGTAGAAACAACTAATTATATAGAAGGATTTGTAAGTTTAGATACTATAAATGATTATTATACTTTAAGTGATAATAAACTATTCTATACAAATAGAAAAAAACAAGTAGCTTTAACTATGGGAGATAAAATTAAGGTTAGGTGTATAGCTGCGAATAAAGAGACTAGACATGTAGATTTTATGCTTATAGAAAAATTATAAAAAGTATTGATAAGATAAAAGATAAATGGTAGAATAAGTGTGTAAAGTAAAGAAAGATATGTGAATTTTGTACATAATAATTCGTAAATCAACAAAAAATTGAAGGAGTAATTAAACTATGAGAAAAATAATTTTCTTCGAATTAAGTACCAAACTTGGTACAGAAATCGGGGGGGGTTAAAGGTAAATAACTCTCATAGTTTTTTCGTGAAATTAAGTTCATAGGCACTAGTCTATGGATTTTTTCATGTCCTTAAGAAAGAAATGGAGAGTGGTAAAATGAAAAATAAAAAGTATATTGTGTATTTGGTAGTAAGTATATTAGTATTAACTATAGGAGTAAGTTATGCATACTTTAAAGCAAGAGTAAATGGTGAA
>CAKORV010000021.1 GCA_934101625.1 uncultured Bacilli bacterium
TCTTTTTGGATATTTCTAATTATGTTTATAAATTCTCAAATACTAATAGAGAAGTATTTAATCAATATAAAAGTTTTGTCAATGAACAATATAAATATTTAGGAAATGATAGTAATTTAGGTTTTTATTAAATTTTAATGTATTTTTGATAATTATAAAAACTCGTACACTTTAAATGTGTGTGAGTTTTTTGTTTTAGATTGTATTACGAATTTTCTCTAATTTCCACTATGCTATTATTTTCAAAAATAGATTTTATATTATTATCAAATTTATTTATCTTTTTAAATTCAAAATCATATATTTTTCCTATAGACAATATTATTCCATTTGTATCCACTACAACATCACTTATATTTCCACTTTCATCTTTTAGTTTAACATCAAATGTACTATTTGTTATGCCTTCATTTGGTTCAAATTCGTGATTATTTACTTCTAATATTTCATATGATTTCACAAAAGTACTATTATCTTCTAAGCAAAAATTACTTTTGTATTCCATCCAACTTGGTCCTATGTACACATCATTTGTTTTTCCATTAACACCAGCACATTTTAATATAGTTATGCCATTTTTAGTTAGTGATGGTATTCTATAATCTTTGTATATAGTTGAACCACCATCCCAATATTGTTCTGAGGCAAGTCTTTTATACAACTTATTTAAAATTGCAGTATCATTTTGTAAATATTCCTGTAAGTTTACCATATGTTCATCTATTACATAAACGTAATCTAAGCAATATGTGTATACTTTGTAATTATCATATTCATGATACAGCTCTGGTTTATAAGTACAATTTTTACTTTCTTGTATTAATAGATTTAATGAATATTTTTTATCTAAATTATCTATTTTATCATATAACTTTTTATAACCTATAACTCCCATTATTACTACTATAATAGTAGATATAATTATTAATAAGTATTTTTTTTTCATATTTATTTTCTCCAAATATATTATAACATATTAATCAAATGTTTTTATATTGTTTTTTACAATACTTTCTAAAGTGATTTTTTTCTTTCTAAATGTTTGAAATTTTATTAGATATTCTACAAATTCTGTTTTATCTATGTTTATTTTTTCTCCTGTTTTATTGTTTTCAACAGTTATGTAGCCATCATTCAAAGTATTACCTAATACACATGTATATGGAATACCTGTTATTTTGCTGTCTTTTAATTTTGCACCTATACTTAAATAATCTCTATCATCATATAAAACCGGAATATCATCACTTATTAACATTTTATATAAATTATTGGCATATTTTAATTTTTCTTTATCATCTGTTTTAGCAATTATGTAAATTATGTATGGAGTTAAATTAACTGGAAGTGATATTCCTAGAAATTCATTTTTATCATTTCTAACAATACTATTTTCATAAATCATTGCTAGGGTTCTTGATACACCTATGCCATAACAACCCATGCTATAGTACTTAGGTTTTCCATCTGATGCAATATCTGATGCAATATATGTACCATTCATACTTTTTGAATATTTTTCTCCTAGTTGAAATATATGTCCTAGTTCACATGCTTTTTTTGATTTTAAGTTATTTAAATCTTTAATACCATATGTTTTTTCTATATATTCTTGTGCATCTATTCTATCTAATAATTCACTATTTATTAGTTTACCAGTATATTCATCATATAAAATATTATCTTCACCTATATCTGAAACACACATAAATTCTTCAGATTTAGCCCCTCCAATAGCCCCACTATCGGCACCTACTGGATGAACATTTAAACCTATTTCATCAAATATTTCTAAATATGCTTCTTTTATTCTTTCATATTCCGTATCTAAATCTTTTTCGTCTTTACCAAAACTATATGCATCCATCATTTCAAATGATTTACCTCTTAAAAGATAACCTCTAGTTCTTATTTCATTTCTAAATTTTTCTCCAATTTGAAAATATGTAGTTGGTAAATTCTTGTAAGATGTTAATCTTGATTTAGCAAATTCTACCACTGCTTCTTCTGCGGTTGGTGCTAGACAAAAATTTCCTTTATCAGTTAAACACCTAAACATTACATCTTCACTTACATATCTATCCAGTCTTCCAGAATTTATCCATATATTTTCAGGTTGTAAAAGTGGTAAATTTATTAGAGAACAACCATATTTAGTTAAATTATTAATAATAATATCATTAATATTCTTTTTCACTAGAAATGGTATGTGTCCATATGCATATATTCCACTTGCAAATTGTTCTATTTGACCTGTTTGTAATAACATATCTTGTACTGGAAATTGATTATCTAATTTTTTTATTTTAGTTTCTATTAAACCTATACTTGATACTTTCATTTTATCATTCCTTCATGTATTAATTTTTTTACTTTTGACATATGAGCAAGATTTTCCCATTCTTCTTTAGCACCAAATGATAAATAATCAGTTATTATTTTTACTCTATCTTTGTTTTTTAATTTATATCCTAAGTCTTTCATATATTCTTCGTTAACATATGCACCTATCATAGAATTTGCTTCTGTAGGATTATTTATATATGCAAAATCTATTATACTAGAACCTTTTGGTAATTGAATTACTTCTCCTTTGGTATTATAAACATAAACATTATCTGAGAATAATTCCATTTTTACTTGGTCAACAAAATCTTTATTATCTCCAAACATTGCATTTATTTCTACTAAGGATTTATAGAACTGATTTTGACTCTTTAATTCTTTTTGCATTATATTTCTAGCATCACCTTTCATTATATCCCAGTAAGATGTTAGTCCAAAAGATGCAACTTTGTCCATATCAAAAGTTCTTATTTGTGTTTGTACTAATCTATCATCTGGTCCAAAGACTGTTGTGTGTAAACTTTGATATTTATTAGTTTTGGGATTGCAAATGTAATCTTTAAATTTTTCATTTATTGGATGATATGCTTGATGAACTAAACATAGAGAAAGGTAACATTCTTCAATAGTTGATACCATTAATTTTAAACTAAATAAGTCATGTATATCTCTTAAATTGAATCCTTCTATTCTTCTTTTATATATACCATATATATTTTTAGTTCTTATTTTTATTTCATTAGGTATGTTTCTGTTATTTAATATTTCTTTTATTTTACCACTCATATCTTCTAAGCATGATTTATTTTCTTTTTCTATCCTTTGTTGTAAATCATATATTTTTTTGTAACTATCTGGTTTAAGATATCTGAATGCTAAGTCTTCTAGTTCTGTTTTTATTCTATAATGTCCAATATAATAAGCAAGTGGTACAAATATGTCCATTGTTTCTAATGCATTTTCTTTTTGTTTAAATTCACTTTTGTATTCAAGAGTTCTCATGTTGTGTAGTCTGTCTGCTAGTTTTATAATTATTATTCTTACATCTTCAGTTATACCTGTTATTATTTTTCTAGTGTTTGCATAGTTCTGATCTTGCTTTGATGAAAAGTTCATTTTTGCTAATTTTGTTACTCCATCTACTAATGTTGCGACATTAGGATTAAATTCATAGGCAATATCTTCTTTTGTAGTATTAGTATCTTCTATAGTATCATGTAATAGGCCTGCACATACTGTATCACAATCAGCATGCATTTCAGCTAGTATATATGCGACATTTAACGGGTGCGATATGTATTCTTCTCCACTTTGTCTAAATTGACCTTTATGTAAGTTTTCTGCATATAAATATGCTTTCTTTACATTATCCACTTCTTCTGGATTATATGACTTTACAAGTTTTAATAAGTCATCAATAGTTAAATCTTTCATAAACACCTCAACATATAAACAAAAAGAGACGATTTAATCATGTTTAAATCATCTCTTTAGATATTTTTATTTTTTTAAGCATACAACAAGAATTAGTATCAAAGTTACTAACTATGTAATTAATAACATCACAATTTAGTATATCTGCAATTCTCATATGACCCTCCAAAAAATAAATATTGGTACCAATTTACCACTTTAAATGTGGGTTGTCAATGGGTTTTCGTTAAAATTCGATTAAACAGATATATATACTTTATTAAATGCTTTTATAATCATATCTTTTCCCATTACATCTATTTTATCTAAGTCTTCGATTTTTACTTTTCTTACTTCATAATAATTACTTTCTGTACATCTATCTAGTTCTTCACCACCAAGTTTTGGAGTACCACTTATTATTGAGCAACTAAAGAAATTAGCAATTGCTTCTTCACTTTCATCTTTTCCTATGTATCCATTAATTTTTACATCAACTGAAAATTCTTCTTTTACTTCTCTTTTTACATTTTCTTCAAGTGTTTCATTTTCATTAATTCCACCACCTGGGATTACATAGTATTCTTTTATTTTTCCATTTTCTTTTATTCTTCTTCTAAACATAAGATATACATAATCATTTTCAATTATTATACCTCTTGAACTTACTCTTTTATTCATAAAAAATATCCTTTCAATATTAAACTAATTTTTATATTTTTCTACTTGACTATTTATCAAATCTAAATCATTTCGATAGTCTAATCCTATCGCTTTTTTTACCTTTAATAAAGTTTCATTTGCTTTTAATCTAGCATTATCACTACCCTCAAATAAAACATTATATATTTCTGGTATATGTTGTTCTAGTTCATGTCTTTTTTCTCTTATAGGTTTTAATGTTTCTTCAAGAACATAATATAAGAATTTTTTTACTTTCATATCACCTAAACCGCCATGTTCATAATGTGATTTAAGTTCATCTAAGCATTTATATTCTATATTTTTTGAATTTTTATCTTTAAAGTATTCTTTAAAATGATTCTCTTTGGCAAATGCAGAAAGATAAATAAATACTGGGTTTCCTTCTGTTACCCCTGGGTCTTCAACTTTTAAATGATTGGGATCTGTGAACATACTCATTACTTTCTTTTTTACTTCTTCACTAGTGTCTGACAAGTAAATACAATTACCTATTGATTTACTCATTTTCGCTTGTCCATCAGTACCCGGCAATCTATGGCAAACAGCATTTTCAGGTAAAATTGCTTTAGGTTCTATTAATGTTTCACCATAAAGTCTATTAAATGTCCTTACTATTTCTCTAGTTTGTTCTATCATAGGTAATTGGTCATCTCCAACTGGTACAATATTTGCATTGAATGCAGTAATATCTGCTGCTTGACTTATCGGATAAGTAACAAAACCTACAGGTAATGTATTTTGAAAATTTCTATATATTATTTCTTGTTTAACAGTAGGGTTTCTTTCTAATCTGGACATTGTGACTAAATTCATATAGTAAAAAGTTAAATCACTTAATTCAGGAACTTCTGATTGTAAAAATATAGTACATTTTTTAGGATCTATTCCACAAGATAGGTAATCTAACATTACTTCAATAACATTATCTTTTACTTTTTGAATATTTCCAAAATTATCTGTTGTTGCTTGTGCATCAGCTATTTCTATATACATTTCGTCATAGTTTCCGGAGTTTTGAATTTCTACTCTTTGTGCAATAGAACCGACTAGATGTCCTAAATGTAACTTTCCTGTTGGTCTATCTCCTGTTAATATTATTTGTTTTTCTTCTTTTATCTCCATTTTCTCTATCCCTTCTTTTTTAATCTATTTTTTTCTTTTTCTACAAGAGAAATTTATTAAAATATCTTTATCAATATATCCTACATTTTTATATGCTTTGTTTGATGGAATATATTTGTAATCAGTATAAAGTGAAACATGATTTCCTTCAGATAATACTTTGTTTGTTAAAATATATATTAAGTTAGCAGCATATCCTTTACCTCTTTCTTCTGGTAAAGTGACACTCCTGCGATTTTAGCATTTCCATCTGTTACTACATATGATGCTTGCGCTACGATTTTACCTTCTTTATTTTTCCAAATGTAATATGTTCCTCTATTTAGTCTTTTCTCAACATCTTTTTTTGCTTCATCTATAGTTAGTTCTTTTACATCATTAATTTCTCTAGACTCATCATATGTAAATTTGGTTAATATTTCTATATCATCTCTAGTAGCTAATTCAAAACTTCCATCAGATAGTCTTGGTTTAGCTGTTTTATCACACACTAAATATCCCATTTCAAAATAATAATCTCCTAAATATTGATAATTATCTCCTTTTAATAAATTATATAGTTCTCTTTTACAAGTAAATTTTGTATCAACATCTAATAAATATTTATTTATAGTTTCTTCTATTTCCGGTAATAAAGTTATATCAAAATTATCTTTTGTCCAAATCCATGTAGGCCATTCTTTACCACTTCTACATAATACATAATTTTCTTCATCACTATAAAGTTCAACTTGTTCAGTATTTATATTTTGTAATATTAAAAAAAATTTGTATTTATCTTTTTGAAATTCTTTACTTTTAAATATTTTATTGTTAGATTTTATACTCTTTATCATACGTTCACTTCCTTGTTACAATTGTATCACACTAAATAATAAAATAAAACTACTGACTTATTTAGTCAATAGTTCTAACATTTTCTTATCACTATCTAATTTTGTTCTTTCTTCATTAACAAGTTTTTCTGGAGCTTTATTAACAAAATTTTCATTAGATAATAAGTTTTCTCTTTTTAAAATATTTTGCTTTAATGTTTCTATTTGTTTTTCTTTTTGTAAGATATCTTCTTCAGTTATTTCTTTTTCATAGTATATAGATGCACTAAATCTTCCATAATTAACTTTATATTCTGTTATATCCATTTTATTTTCAATTATATTTTCATTTAGTTTTAACATATTTTTTATTAATGAATAATCTTCAGTGTTATTTAATTTAACTTTTAAATCTTTAGTTATGTTATTTTCTTGTTTAATGTTTCTAAATGTTTTTATAAAGCCTATAGTATCTTCTATTAATTGTTCTTCTTTTTCAAAATTAAATTCTTTGTTTACTACTGGATAATCACTAATCATGATACTTTCATGATTTTTAATTGGTAACATACTATATATTTCTTCTGTTACAAATGGCATAAATGGATGCATCATTTTAATTATACTTGTTATTACATAACATAAAGTACTTTTAGTAGATGTTTCATTTAAACTAAATTTGCACATTTCAATATATGAATCACAGAAATCACTCCAGATAAAGTCATATAAAGTTGCTCCTGCATTATTAAATTCATATTTTTCCATTGATTTGGTAACATTATCTATTATTTTATTTAGTTTACTAAGTATCCATTTATCTTTGTTATCAATATTTGTGAAATCATATTGTTTTAATTCTTCAATGTTCATTAAACAAAATCTACTAGCATTCCATAATTTATTTATAAAATTCCATGTTGATTTAACTTTTTCTTCATCATATCTTAGATCTTGACCAGCAGCAGAAGATGTTGATAAGAAATATCTTAATGCATCACATCCATAGTCTTCAATTACATCCATTGGATCTACACCATTTCCAAGACTTTTACTCATTTTTATTCCATTTTTATCACGAATTAATCCATGTATTAAGCAATCTTTAAATGGACGAGTTTTTGTGAAATATAAACCTTGGAATGTCATTCTATTTACCCAGAAAGGAATTATATCATAACCTGTTACTAATACATTATTTGGATAGTATCTTTCTAATAATTTTGTTTTTTCTGGAAAGCCTAATGTACTAAATGGCCATAAAGCACTTGAGAACCATGTATCTAAAACATCAGGATCTTGTACCCAACCTTCTTCTGTTGGAGGTTCTATTCCAACATATACTTGGTTATCTTTGTACCAAGCTGGAATTCTATGCCCCCACCATAATTGACGAGATATACACCAGTCATATGTTATTTCCATCCAGTGATTCATTATTTTTTCAAATCTTTCAGGAACAAAGTTAACTTTTGTGTCTTTATTTTTTTGATTTTCTAATACTTTGTCGGCTAGTGGTCTCATTTTTACAAACCATTGCTTAGACAAGTAAGGTTCAACCATAACTCCAGTTCTTTCTGAGTGCCCTACTGAGTGAGTTATTTCTTCAATACTTATTAACAGACCACTTTCTTTAAGATCATTAACTAAAGCTTCTCTACATGCAAATCTGTCCATTCCTTTATATTTTAGTGCATTTTCATTCATAGTTCCATCTGTATTGATAACAATTATTCTTTCTAGATTATGTCTATTTCCTACTTCAAAGTCGTTAGGATCATGTGCTGGAGTTATTTTAACTACACCTGTTCCAAATTCTGGATCGGCATGTTCATCACCTATGATAGGAATTAGTTTGTTTACTATTGGTAATATACATTTTTTACCTATTAAGTCTTTATACCTTTCATCATTAGGATTAACGGCTACAGCTGTGTCACCAAATAATGTTTCTGGCCTAGTAGTGGCTACTTCTAAATACTTATCAGTACCTTCTATAAAGTATTTTATATGATAGAAAGCACCTGGTACATCTTTATATTCTACCTCTTCATTTGAAAGTGC
This sequence comes from uncultured Bacilli bacterium, assembly GCA_934101625.1. Classification (GTDB taxonomy): domain Bacteria; phylum Bacillota_I; class Bacilli_A; order RF39; family UBA660; genus CAKOLN01. Next base: position 8,466 of record CAKORV010000021.1, read on the forward strand.
AGTCATTGCTTCAGGATCCCAGTTAATAATTCTTTCACCACGATATATTAAACCATTATTATATAAAGTTACAAATACATGCTTAACTGCATCACTTAAGCCTTTGTCTAAAGTGAATCTTTCTTTAGTGTAATCAAGACTTAGTCCCATTTTTGCCCATTGTTTATGTATATTTTCTGCATATTCTTCTTTCCAATCCCATGCATATTTTAACCATTCATTTCTATCCATACTTCTTGGACTATATCCCATTTGTTTTAATTTAGCATCAACTTTAGCTTGAGTTGCTATTCCAGCATGGTCCATACCAGGTAACCATAACGCATCATATCCTTGCATTCTTTTAAATCTAATAATGATATCTTGTAAAGTTGTATCCCAAGCATGACCTAAATGAAGAATTCCTGTAACATTTGGTGGTGGAATAACAATTGAATATGGTTTTTTTGATGTATCTCCACTTTCAAAGTATTTATTTTTTAACCAAAATTCATATTTACCATCTTCTACACTTTTGTGATCATATTTTTTATCTAACATTTTTATACCTCCAAAATAAAAAGATGATACCTAAAGGACGAAATCCGTGGTACCACCTTAATTTATACTCTTATGCTTAACGTGCATTACTCGTTTTATTTTACTTTATTCAAATAAACACTCCTAAACTACCTTCTAAAGTTTTATTTATTAGTTTACACCAACCACTAACTCTCTTTAAAACTACACTTTATACTCCTCTTAGTCTTCGCTTTCTTGAAATGATTATAACACAAAGACTCGTATTTGTGAAGAAAAAAATTTATGATGTATTTAAATGTATTTTTCGAATTTATTTATATAGTTTGTTTTTATTTAAAGTTAATTCTTTTTTCTTTTCAACATAATAATCGTAATTTCCATAATATATACTATTTTTCTTATCATTAAATTCAATTATTCTATCAGCAAATTTATTTATAAAAAATCTGTCATGACTAACAAAGATTATAGTACCATCAAAATCTTCTAGTGCATTTTCAAATACTTCTTTAGTGTCAATGTCAATATGATTTGTTGGTTCATCTAATATTAAGGTATTTATTTTTTCTTGTAATAGCTCAGCTAATTTAATTTTCATTTTTTCTCCACCTGATAGTTTACCAACTCTTTTTTTTATATCATCCTGATAAAATTGAAATCCGGCTAGAATTTGCCTAATTTTTTGTTCATTCAATCCTGTGGCTTTTCCAAAATATTCCAAAAGTGTTTGCTTATCATCTGGAAATATTATCATTTGTGGAATATATCCAATTTTTACACTAGGTCCTATTACAATATCACCTGTAAAATTCAAACTTCCACATCCTAGAATACTTTTTATAATTGTTGATTTACCACATCCATTTGGACCTATAAAAGCAACTTTTTCTCCTTCAGTTATATCAAAGTTTATGTTTTCTAGTAATGTTTCTCCATTTGGGAGTGTTGCACTAAAATCTTTAACGGTTAAGACTTTTGAACTTGATTTTAATTTATCGTCAAATTCTATATTTGCTTTCTTTCTTTTTACTGGTCTAATAATTGCATTGCTTTTTATTTTATCTATTCTTGTCTGAAGAGCATGAGCTCTTGCAGTTAGTGTTGAACTATTTGTTGCCATTCCTCTTTCAGCGAACCATTTCATCTCAGTTTCTAATCTTTTTATTAACAGTTGTTGATCTTTATAATCAGCCATTTGTTTTTCAAATCTTTTTTCTTTTTCTTCTAAAAATCCACTATAATTTGTACAATATAATTCTCCATTAATTGACTCTAAATCTAGTATTTTATTTGACATTTTATCCAAAAAGTATCTGTCATGTGATACGATAACTGAAGCTCCTTGGAATGATTTTATATATTTTTCTAGCCATTCTATCCTTTCAATATCCAAATGATTAGTAGGCTCATCTAATAACAACAAATCAGGTTTAACAATTAATACTTTTGCCAATTGAATTAGTGTTTTTTCACCGCCACTTAAATCATTATATGATTGATCTAGTATTTTACTTTCCAATTGAAGACCATTAATTACAGTATTAATATTTGTATCAATTTCATATCCACCCATTTGTGTGAATTTATCAATTGCTTCACAATACATATTAACCAAATCAGTGTTATTTGGTTGTAAGTTCATACTTTCTTCTATTTTCTTAATTCTTTTTTCTAATTCATAAACTTCACCAAACGCTTCTTTTAAAACCTCATATACCTTCCTAGGATCATCTTTTGCTGCACCAACTTGATCTAAATAGGCTACTTTAGCCCCTCTTTTTATTGAAACTTGTCCTTTACTTGGCTTTTCTATACCAGCTATTATTTTTAATAATGTGGATTTACCACATCCATTTGGACCAACTATAGAAATCGATTCTTTTTCATTCAATGCAAATGATACATCTTCAAAAAGGGAACCAAAACCAAAACTCATTTTTAAATCATTAACATTTAATAATTGCATTTTTTCACTCCCATCAATTTCTTATTAATTGCCTGTATTTTACACCAGTACTAAAATTTTATCAATATTGAACATTTACTACATTAAATATCAACTAAAGTTTTTTATAAAAATAATTCTGTTAGTAAAATGTAGTATTCTATTTTTTCATAATCAGGCTCAATATGTAAACATTCAAATAAATATTTTTCTGCTTCTTTAGTTTCATAATTTCTTCTAAGTGATTTTACAAGAATTGCTATGTCATACCACATATCTGCAATACCTGCATCCCCTAAATCAAGAAAGCCAGTTATTTTATCATCTTTATAAAATACATTTGGTACACTTAAATCTCCGTGAGATAAGCATAAGTTATTTTCTTTAACTTTGTTATTTATTAAATAATTATAAAGATTTTCTAAGTTTCCAAATCTTTTTTGATTTTCTTCTGTCATGTCATTAGAAGAAATTAATCCATTATCTATATTATATTTGGCTAATGCCAATTTTTTATTTAAATCATTATTAATAATTAGATTATCTACATTTACATTTTGTAATATTTTTATTGCTTTAGATGCTAACTCTACAACATGTTTCATGTCATCAAATATTTCATCACAACATATCATTTCACCATCTAATTTTTTTGTAATCATAACACTTTTATTTTCATTACTTCCAAAATAGATTACCTCGGGTACAGGTAATTTACCCTTTAAGTAATTGTTTATAAAATATTCTTTATCAATACTTCCAAATTTGGATTCTTTTATGTAATAAACTTCTTGATTTTTAATAACTTCTTTTACACTATTTCCAGAACATCCAATATCAATTACATTTATTTTTGCATTTTCACAAAATTTTTTTAAATATTCATCTATCATAAATTCTCCTTTTTTATTTGTCTATTAATTTTTGAGACTCATACAATTATCGTATCTTCCTCATTAAAAAGTACTAATTTCTTAGTACTTAACATGTTTTCATTAATTCCACTAATCTATCTGTTTCTACATTTGCATCTAATCTTTCAAATAAAGGTATTCCTTTTTCAATAACTTTATTATTAGTAATATCAGGTATGTTAGTTAAACTTTCATAAGTAGTTTCACTTTCTTTTAATCCTAATTGATTATAAATGTTATTACTTGTTTCTGGTATAAATGGATAGAATAAAATAGATATTTTTCTAATTGATTCATATAGATTATACATTACACTTTTTAGTTCTTCATATTTTTCTTCTTTATATAATACCCATGGACTTGTTTCATCAATATATTTATTAGTTCTAGATACTATATTTAATATATGACTAAGTGCATTTTGAATATTTATGCTTTCCATCTCTTTTTCATATAATTTTATTTCGTTATTAATATAATCATTTAAGGTATCATCAAAAGAAGTTTTTGTATTACTATTTAATATTATACCTTCTTGATATTTATTAATCATTGCAATTGTTCTATTAACTAAGTTACCTAAATCATTACAAAGTTCTGTGTTATATTTTTCTATAAATGAACTTGGTGTAAATTCTCCATCTTGTCCATATGGTAAACTTTTTAGAATAGTATATCTTACTGCATCCACTCCATAAGCATCTGCTAGGATATCTGGGTATATTGTATTTCCTTTAGATTTGCTCATTTTGCCATCTCTCATCATTATAAAGTCATGTACAAATATTTTTTTAGGCATTGGTAAATCTAGAGCCATTAAGAATATTGGCCAATATATAGCATGAAATCTTAGTATGTCTTTTCCTATTATTTGTACATCTGCAGGCCAGTATTTTTTCATTAAAGAGTCATCATCACTCATATAACCTAATGCTGTTATATAATTTAATAAAGCATCTAACCATACATACATTACATGTTTAGGATCAACTGGTACTTTAATTCCCCAGTCAAATGTTGTTCTAGATATACATAAATCTTCTATACCTACATTAACAAAACTATTCATTATTTCATTTTTCTTAGTAAGTGGTACTAAAAAATCTGGATTTTCTTCATAGAATTTTTTTAGTCTATCTTCATATTTTTTCATATTAAAGAAATATGTTTCCTCTTCTACTTCTTTTACTTCTCTACCACAACTTGGACACATTCCATCAACTAATTGACTTTCAGTATAAAATGTTTCACAAGGTACACAATATTTTCCTTTATATTTTCCTTTATAAATGTCTCCTTGCTCATATAGTTTTGTAAATGCCTTTGTAACTGCATCAACATGTCTTTTGTCAGTTGTTCTAATAAAATCATTATTTGATATATTTAATTTTTTCCATAGTTCCTTAGACATTCTAGCCATTTCATCTACATATTCTTGTGGTGTTATACCTTTTTCTTCTGCTTTTATTTGAATTTTTTGACCATGTTCATCTAAACCTGTAAGAAAGTAAACATCACTTCCTTTTTGTTTGTTAAATCTTGCTAGTACATCAGCTAGTATTGTTGTATAAGCTGTACCTATATGAAATTTACCACTTGGATAATATATAGGTGTTGTTATATAAAATTTGTTCATATATTCATCTCCACTCTTTTAATTTTAATTGTCTATTCTGTTATATAAAATTTCTAAATTATTAATTTTAATATCTCCACTAATTTTTGTTTCTTCCCAAACGAATTTATCTAATCCTAATATTTTTTTATTTTTTTTAGCACTATCAGTAAGTATTGGGTATATCATGTTAGAAAGATTAGCAATCATATATACACATGTATATGTTGTATTGTTAAATTCATCAATATTTTCTTTTAATTGTATCCATGCTTCTTTCTTATCGTAATGTTTATTAGCCAAATTGATATATTGAATTATTTAATTTGTAGCATTTTTTGATTCTTTCTTTATCATATTTATCTACTCCTTTGCTTTGAATTATACCACATACAAAATAAAAATTGAACTTTAATGTTCAACTTTTATTATATTTTCTTTATTTTTTTAATTAAGTATTTATCTTGTTGAGTATTTTTAATTATTTTTCTAATTTTATTCAAACTTCTTAAAAATTTTCTATAGGCAAATTCATAGTTTTTATTCGTAATATGATTAAGTATTACAATTACTATATTTTCATATATATATTTATATATTTCACTCTTATTGCTTTTGTTTTCAATAATTTTAACGATTTTTTCAGATATAATACAATAGTAGTCTATTATATCGTTTGAAAAATTATACTTTATAAATTCATTTAATAAAGTAATTTCTTTATTTTTTGATTTATTACTATTATTTTCATTAATTGATTTTAATAAATAATTATTCATTTCATTATTTAATTTATTTAAATAAAATGACTCTAAATAATCATTAAAAATATCTTCATTAAATTTTTGAGGAATTTCTGTAAAACTTGAAAATTTTCCATCTCTATATCTACTATAATTACTCATTTTAATTATCTTCCTCTTCTGTTATTTTCATCATAAGAAATTAATCTTTCATTATTTATTTGTCTATTTAGTTCGTATGCTATTGCAGACACTGCTACTGATAAAGTTAAAAATCCTAAATTTTTCATTGGTAATGTTGTTACACCATCCATCATTTCCATTGCTTTTTTTGATAAACCAGTAGTTTCTGTTCCAAAAGCAATTACCACATTTTCTTCGGCAGCATTTATGCTATAAAAATCTTCAGTAGCATGTGGACTCGTTCCATAAACTTTTATTCCTTGTTGATGAAGTGCATTTATGGCATCTTCTATCTTATCAAAATGTATTATTCTTGGATATGTTGTTGCTTTCCAACTATTTACCTTTCCAACTATTTTTTTATTATTAAAATCAATGCAACTTCCACTAGTGTATATATCACAATCTAATGCAATCGCAACTTGTATTATATTTGCTATATCATATGGACTTCTCAAACTATCAAATAAAAGCCCTATTCTTTTTGTACCATTATTCATAATTATTAACTTATTAATTAAGTTTTTCACCTCTCTTTTTTTTATCTATTTTACATATAATATTCAAACATATATGCATATTGTAAAAAATGTCCTTTATGATTAAATACTGGATTATTCCAACACTTGTCTAATCCATCAGTTAAAATATTACCAACATTAACACAATCATCCTGTGAATAGCCTTGTGAAATAACATCTCCTTTAGAATCAATTAAGAAACAAGAATGAAAATTTCCTAATTCTGAGTAATCTTGTATTGTAATAAACGGATTATCTCCTGATTTTTGTTTTAATTCCTTAATGTAATCTAAGTACTTCTTTCTTTCTTCATCCGTTAATAATAATTCGGTGTTTTCATATGCTTTTCCTTGAGGCGCGATAAATATATAAAATAGTCTATCGACATTTAATTCTTTTGTTAAATTGTATATATATTCTATTTTATCTAAATTATCTTTTCTAATAAGGTAATTTATTCTAACAGGAACATTTTTCGCCCTATATTTTTTTATACTTTCAACTGCTCTTTTATAAGCTCCTTTACCTCTAGATTTATCATGAGTTTCTTCATCACCATCTAAAGAAATTAGAAGTAAAGTGTTCGTTTCTAATAAAGTTTGAGCAATCTCATCACTATAAGATGAACCATTAGAAGTAACTAATGTTTCTATTCCTTTATTAGATGCATATTTTAAAATTTCTAAAAAATCTTTTCTTAACATTGGTTCTCCACCTGTAAAATCAATCCTTACTACATTTGCATCAGCCAATATATCTATAATAGATTTAATGGTATCTAATGGTAATTCATATAGTTCTTGTTCACCACTTAAACAAAATGGACAATGATAATTACACTTTTTTGTGATTTGCCAACATAGTGACAATGGGTTTGATAATTTTACTTTTAAATTTTTTAATTTTTCTTCGTGACCTTTTTTATATTCTACTATTTTCATTTTATTAATTCTCCTTTTCTTTTTTAAATTCCATAACTAAAACATTATGTTTAATTTCTAAATTATTTATATTAACATTTTGTAATTTAGGAAATGCTTTTTTCAGTGTTTCAACACTACTCAAAACGATTGTTGTATTTAAAATTGCTTTTTGAACAAATCCTATTTCTATAAATTTTTCTTTTATTTCCTTTGTAAAATTTTCTATATTCATCATTTTGCAAAATTCATCATTTCCAGCATTTTCTATAGCAATTATTTTTCCGTTTTTCTTTAATAAATTTAATAATACTGGTTTCAGTTCTTCATATACATCCCTCATCGAAGTTAAACTCCATCCTGCAAATATTATATCTACACTATTTTTTTGTAAATTTAAGTCCTTGGCATCTCCCAAAATAAATTCTATATTTTTTTGATTACAATTTTTTGATTTATTAATTTCCATTAAACTTTGACTTTTTTCGGAAACATAGAGCCTTTTGGAATTTTTCGATAAAAAATCTGTAAATTTTCCGCTTCCTGCTCCTATTTCTAATACAGTTTTATCACTCAGTTGATAATTATCAAGCAGATATTCTTGAATTTGGTTGTAATAGTCCTCACATTTACTAAAATTCTCATAATTCATGCCTTCTTCATAATTAAACAACCATAAATCTTTATTCATACTATACCTCCTCACTTTCTAAATCTATTTCACAATACTTATTTACAATTTTTCCTAAAATTATTTCATAACATTTATCAATAAAGATTTGTCCATGTAATTTTAGATTAACATATCCATATTTATTTATTATCGATTTTACTTCTTCGATTTGTTCTTCATTTTCACTCATAAAATAATCTTTTGTTGTAAAATAATTAGATTTTTCAGAATATGTGATTTTTCTACAGTGGCAATGTATAAAAGAGGTACCTACTTCTTTTTCTTTTAATAATTCCCATGCTATTATTGATTCTGTTGATGGCTTTTTGCTTCCAGAATAGTATATAGTATTTTCCTTACGATCTGTTATTAGCACCATATCTTCTAAAGTTAAATTACCAACATCTGCTCCAGTTGCACTTATTAAAACTCCATTTTCTATTTTTTTTGCAATACATCCTGCTCTGTTTGGACAAATTTTTATTTCTTTACATGAATAACCAGCCAATTTCATTTCATTATATAATTCATTAATTTCTGAATTATATGTATTACAATTGCTTGTACAAATTGGTTCATAAGGTAAAATATGTAAATTCGCCATGATTGTATCTTCAATTTTATCCCATGACACCATTGAAGTTATAATTTCTCCTTGTTCATTCTTTTTTATTTCTGGCCAAATTATTGTTAAATTATTATTATCTGATAATTTTTTTATGGAGTTACTAGTATTATAATTATTCCATAAGTTCACGTTCATTGATAAACTCAATATTACTTTAGTACCTCTTCCTATCGCGGTGTGAACAAGTGTTAAAGGGTAACTATCTGATATACCATTGGCTATTTTGTTTAATGTATTAAAAGAACAAGGTGTTACTATAATCAAATCTTCTTTTTCTATTTCTTCTGTTTTCTGAACATTATTATTAAGTCTTAAATTAATAGATTTGAAATCTTCATTTGAAAAATCAACTATTTTTTTACATTCTTCTGTCGCGAACAAATAAATTTTTGCTCCTTTTTTTTCAAGTTTTTTTATAAATAATGGTAATTCTCTACTTCTTCTGCATCCAGTTGCTACAACATATATAACCTTATTACTTAAATTCATTTTTAAACCCACCTTTTTTATAAACTGCTAGAAATGCATCTGATGTAATTTCTATGTTTTCTGCATTATTATATTTTTGAATTAATTTATTTTTATCACAATCATTAAAATTTAAAATCATTGGAAAAGCCTCAATTGTTTTTATTATTTCATTAACATTGTTATATTTTCTTTTTTCTTTTATATAACAAGAAGTAACTACTTCAAAGTTTGCTTTTCTCATTTTATTGTCATAAAATGATTTATAACGACTCCTTATTAATCTACTTTTAAATTCTTTTGAAATTTCAACCATTCCTTTATATTTTCCATATTCTCTGTAAATAAAGATACCATTTGGTTTTAGTATTCTATAAACTTCTTTCGCAGAAAACCTTGTAACATTTTTTGCTACTACAATATCAAATTTATTATCTTCAAACTTTAAATTATAATTACTACATAATACAAAATTTATATTTTTAATTTTTTTACAATTTTTTTGTGCCTGCTTTATCATTTCACTAGATATATCATTTCCATAAAGATTTAGATTAAAATTATATCTTTCATTTAATTCTTTTAAAACATATCCATTGCCAGTACCTATATCTAGTATTGAAATATCATTTTTTAAATATTTTTCTATTGTCTTAAAAAACTCATTACTAATAATTGTATTATTTTGTTTTTTAAAGATTTCGTTACGATTTTCTACTATTTTTTTATCGTATATCTTTTTATCACTTTTCACAAAACAATCACTCCTTTATTATTTAAAAAGATGACAAACATATATAGTTTGTCACCCATTTGTTTCAATTTTGCATAACTAAAGAAAGTTATATCGTTTATATAACAATTAAACATTTTAATAATTTTAAATTTATTTATTTTTTTCATTTAATTAATCCCTTTCTTTAGATAAATTATCTTGATTTTACTACTAATTATATAATAAATCAATGATAAAATTATATATTTTCATTATTTATGTAAAAAATTGAACCAAATAAGTTCAATTTAATATATTTTTATTAGTTTAAATATTTCTACAACTACTAAAGTTTCTTCATTAAATGAATCATCTATTGATTTAAAGAATTCATAATGGTTCTTTCTCCAACCTTCTAAATCATCATTTTCTCCTTCAAGTTTTGCTATAGACCATTCAACATCTTTAAACTTAGTTACTATATTTTTTGTGGTTTTTACTAAACAAGCTGGTTTATCATTATCATATAATATAATAGATTCTGAATCTAACTTATCTACATCACCATCATAAATATATGTAGTAGCAGTTTTCTTTCCTTTTAAGACTAAATCAATTAATTCATTATTATTAATTCCAAATTTCCATTTTTCTAATTCTTTATTCATATTTTACCTTATAAATTTTTACTTGTGTCTTGTGGTATAACAACTGTGAATTTAGAACCTTTGCCAACTTCAGTATTTAGCATTATTCCGCCATCCATTAATTCTACTAGACTTTTGGTAATTGATAGCCCTAGACCAATACCTAATGTTGAAGAATCTTTTACATTATCATCTCTTACAAAACTATCAAATATTCTATCTTTTATTTCCGGTCTTATTCCAATACCAGTATCAATAACTCTTATTATTAAGTTACATTTATCTCTATCCATTCCTGTACATACTTTAAATTCTATAGTACCTTCATTAGTATATTTAATAGCATTACTTAGTAAATTCATTATTATTTCTTTTACTTTTTTTCTATCTCCAAATAAAGATTCTGGTATATTAGAAAATTCTGTTTTAAATTCAATATTCTTTTTACCTATTCTTTTCTTAGCTAATATAGTTAAGTCATTAAATAATTCTTGTGGATCATATTCTTCTATTTTAAGTTCTAAATTACCGCTTTCTAATTCACTAACATTAAGTATTCCAGTACACATATCTAGTAAACTATTAGATGATGTTCTTAATTCACCAAGTATTTCTTTGCCATCATCAGATAAGTTTTGTTCACATTCTAACATATCTACACATCCCATTATTGCATTCATTGGTGTTCTTATTTCATGTGACATACTTGATAAAAATTCACTTTTAACACGATTTGCTTTTTCGGCAGTGTCTTTGGCTAATTGAAGTTCATTTATCAGTTTTAAATCAGGATTTTCTATGGTGAAGTACATTA
>CAKORV010000022.1 GCA_934101625.1 uncultured Bacilli bacterium
TTACAGTAGTAAATCTACTTTCTAAATTTTCAATTACTTTGTCCATTTTAGACTTTACATCATTTTCATTAAACATTTTTTCTTCACCTAAGTTAATTCTATCAAATTATAAATAAAAAAGAAATAGAATTTTAATCTATTTCTAAAATTTAATAATCATTTTCTTTACTTTTTTATCAATATCGTCTAAATTACTTTTAACATCATTCAAATTGACTCCAGTAATATTATAAATAATTTCATCACTATAAGTAGGATATTTTAATCTAATAAAGTAAGCAAATAAAATATTCTCATCATATACTTTAGAAAGTTCTTTAAAATAATCAGTTGCTAGAATCTTTTTAATACGTTTAAGTTCTCCTACTTTTATACCTATCTTATTAGCTTTTTCTTTTATAATAGTACGTCTAACTTGTTCTAAAGCATATTTAACTTTTATTTGTTCGTTTGGATTTATTTCAAATTCATTTGGTCTTTTTTCAAAAGTAAAACCATAATATTTTTGTAAAATCTCTAAATTTTCTTTACTTAAATAACACAAACTAGTTAATACTTCTTCATGTGTACCATACTTTTTTAATCTTTCCATAACTTTCTTACGTTTTATTTCATTATTAGATTTACCTAAGAAATATTTCATTAAATAATATACATTTCTAAATATATATCTAGAATCTTCAGTAGTAAATTGTCCATAATATTCAGTGTTTTTTAAATCTTTATCATATTTTTTATAAACGATACTTTGATCAACATTTAAACTTAATAAAGTATTTTTGATTCTTTCTTGGTATTCTAATTCAGATTCTCCTTCTAATTGAAATTCTCTAAACAAATCATAAAAAGATTTAAATGAAAAAGATTTTCTAATACGTTTCTTCATTAATTTAAATTTAATTTTCATTTTATTATTAAATATTCTTTCTTTTTCTTCTTCATTCATTAATACTAACATATCTAATTCATTACCAAATATTTTAGTTAATTTATTTTTTTCAAAATCTGTTAATTCATTAAATCTATTTAATAATTCTTCTTTTGGTATATCTTTAAACAAATCATAAAAACTTACATATTCATAACCGTTCTTAAATTTATTTATATTTCTTCTTAATTTTTTACTTATAACAGAATTTATTCTATTGTTTTCAATACAAGTTAAATCAGATTTTCTGGTATTACTAGTTAAATTATAACCATACTTTTTGTATATTAGATTTCTATCAGAAGTATCTAAAGTCATAACTAGTTTTAGACCTTCCTTAATAGATATATTATATACTTCAGTAAATGTCTTATATACAATTTTATTATCATTTGTTACTTTATTTTCTAATGATTCACTCATACATTTAAGATAATATTTAATTTTACTTTTATCATTAGTAGTTAATTCATCCATTATTTCTTTTTCATAGCTAAATGTATATTCTTTCATAAGTGTATTTTTACTTTTTTCTTTAAGTAAATTAAATGCATTTAAAACACTCTTTTTAGAATAGCCTGAAAATTTTTCATAAAGATTCTTTTTATATCTTGCATTTATTTTAGTAGTTAAAACTTTTAATAGTCCTTTATTCCCTGCATATGAATGTCCTTTTGAGTTAATTCCAAAACTATATAATAACTCTTTTTGTTGGATACTCGTCAATGTATTAAAAACACTCATAACTTCTTCTTCACTAGCATTAATTCTTTTATATAAATCTTCTCTAAACATACAAAACCCCCATTAACTTATTTAGATATTTTTAATTTTCTAATATTATTTATTTCTGCTTGTCTAATTAATTCAGAACGTTCTTCTCTTGATATTCCAAGTCTTCCTAAATTATTTATATACTGAATATTATTAGTAGATATAATATATTTAATTATTTTGTTTTTATCTGCATTTGGAATATTAGTACCAAAACTATATATATAATTTATATCATTAGTTTTAATAAGTTCATCCAATAGTTTATCTATATTAACACCATCTGCCCATGCTAAAAAATAAAGCCATTTAGCATCTCCTATTCTAGATAAACCATCTATAATTAAATCTTTATTACAAGGTATTTCCATTGCAAAAGTATACATCATTTGAGCATCGTTACTATTTATCACTACATTTAAATGACTATTTATATCAGCCCCATTTATCTCCTTCGCAAATAAGTATGATAAAAAGGGATCATTTTTATCTAATATACTTTTCTCAACTGTTTTAAGTTCTCCACCTTTTAAGTTATTTTTAATGGTTTGTATTAATTTTTCTTTTTTAAGACGTATTTCAACATTGTTCATACTTACCCCTCCATCAGGATATGTATTGTAGCATAATATAGTACAATTGTCAAATCATATCATAATTCAATTTTTTATTAATATAATTTAGTATGATAAAGAAAATATTAGAGTTTTTTAAAAAATTTGGTTTTTTTACAACTAGTTATAGTATTAATGTATTTCCTGAACCTTTAACTGAAGAAGAGGAAGAAAGAAATATATTTTTAATGATTAATGGGAGTAAAGAAGCAAGAAATATACTTGTAGAACATAATCTTAGATTAGTCGCACATATTGTTAAGAAATATGAAACATTTAATGAAAATACTGATGATTTAATTAGTATAGGTACGATTGGTTTAATTAAAGGAATAGATACTTATAATATAGATAAACCTGTTAAATTAATTACTTATGCTGCGAAATGTATAGAAAATGAGATTCTTATGTATATAAGGCAAAATAAAAAGAATCAAAATAATATTAGTTTAAATGATTCTATTGGATATGATAAAGATGGTAATGAGATAACTTTAGGAGAAATTATAAAAGAAGAGACAATTGATTCTTTAGAATTAATACATTTTAAAGATAATGTTAATCTACTTAAAAATTATTTAGAAGTTTTAACTAAAAGAGAAAAAGATATTATTATAAGAAGATATGGACTAGGAAATCATGATGAACAAACACAAAAGGAAATTGCTAAAGATTTAAAGATTAGTAGAAGTTATGTTTCAAGAATTGAAAAAAGAGCATTAGTTAAATTATATAGGGAATTTTTAAAGAATAATAAAATTTAAACTAATACTCAGTCTTATCGATTATTTTATATTCATCAAGTTTTATTTGATGAGTTTTTCTATATTCTAAATCAGTATTAAATGCAGGATATCCTTCTTCAGTATAAACTGATTTGTTAGCATTATCATAATAAATAATATTTTCTTCTTGCTCTTTTAACATGGTATATTCAACATTTTCATACAATGTGTTATTAATCACCAAATATTTACCTTTTTCTAAATATTTACCGCTAATATTGTAATCAGAAGTATCTGTTTGCTCATCACAATCACTACATGTTTTATATATGTTTTTGTATGTTAAATTTATAGCTACTCCATAATCTATAGATTGCCATTGACAATGAGTTGTAACAGATGAGAAAGATGCTCCATTACTATAATTTATTTTATCAGTTGAATAGCATTCATTATTATCTCTTATATCTATCATTAAACTTCCAGTTTGAGATGTACCATCTTCATTAGTATAATTATTACTCTTCTTAAACATTAAACTTGAACTCAATTTATAATCATAAGACTCCACATTAAATTTATATAACACTGGTTTAGAATCTTCTTTTATATTACAACCAGTAAGAAAAAATAGCGTACATAATATAATAATTTTTTTCATAACAAATAACACCTCTTACAGCCTAAGTATACAATAAAATTATTACTATTTCAATATTGACTTAATACTACACATTATCTTTTTAATAGTATGATAAACTTTATAAGAAATGTTATAAGTATGATACCAAAATTTACTTAATATAAGATCAAACTCTCCAATATATTCTATAACATAACCACCAAAACCTCTTTTAAAATCATAAACACCATAATTACTACTTTTAGGATTAAAATCACCACTTATTCCACCAAAATCATATATTGGTAAATTCTTAGATTTAGCTAACTCAATCATTTCTATCTGCATCATATATTGTGCCATAAATGGCATATATTCTTTATAAGTACCACCATATACATAATTGAGTTTATTCTTGTCAAATATAAATACCCCGGCTGTAATAGGTATTTTTTCTTTATTTTCTTTTTTAATTAGATTATAAAGTTTATCATTTTTACATTTATTTAAATATTCTTTTTTATTTAGATAAATAATTACAAAAACACTTTTATCTTTAAGTAAATTATTTAAATTATTATAGTATTCTAATGATCTGTCATAATGTTTTTGTCTTGTGGCTGTACTCTCCATTATCTTTTTAAAGTCATTTAATTTATTTTTATCGTTAACATATTCTAATTCTAAAGGATATTCTTTATATTTTTTTATACATCTTTTACATCTATGATTCATATTACTAATTAGTTCATCTAAACTATTATTTATAACTAAAGCATAACTCCATCTAAGTTGTATTTCATTTTTATTATAACCTTTTGTAAATCCATGATGAACAAACCCAAGATTACATAAATTCATAATAACTTTATCATTAGATTCACCTATATTATTACCTAAATTATCATGTTTTCTATATTCTATTAAAGGATCTATTTTAAATACTATTCCATTTCTTTTAATTAAAAATTTCTTTATCTCATTTATAAAATAACTTAATACTTCTTTATCACTATAATCAATTAGTATACCTCTAGGTGCATAATATAAGTATTTATTTAGAAATAATTTTCTACCTAACACTAATGTTATTCCAACTATTTTATTATTTTGTTTTACTCCAAGAAAATAATGAATCCAACCTGTAGTTTCTTTTAATTTAGCCCATTCACTTGACTCGTAAAAACTACTACATTTAAAGTCATCGCAATATTTATCAAACTCTTCGCTAGTTAATTCTTCAAACTTCATACATACACCTTCTATTATAAAAAAATTAGCATAATAATTATACTAATTCTAATATTGAAGTTTGTTAATTCTGTCTTAATTAAATCTTAAATAATTCTTAATTATTCATCTAATATAGGTAATATAACGATAAATGTTGTTTTATCTTTATCACTAATTACTTTAATTTCGCCTCCATGAAGACTAACTATTTCTTTACTAATCGCAAGTCCTAAACCACTTCCACCAGTTTTACTTGTTCTAGACTCATCCATTCTATAAAAATTCTCAAATATTTTATCTAATTTATCTTTAGGAATCATTTTTCCTTTATTAGTAACACTAACTATAATTTCATTATTACTCTTTTTTGCATTAATATCTATATCAGTATTATCTTTACTATAATTAATTGCATTCTTAATAAGGTTATTAAATACACGACTTAGTTTATCAGGATCTGCATAAATATTTAAATTCTTGGTTGCTTTAAAGTTAATCTTTTTATTTAAGTCATTTAATATTGGATAAAAATCATCTATAATTTGTTCAATCATTAAATTTAGATTTAACTCTTCTTTTTCTAAAATAATCTTCTCAGAATTGAATCTAGCAATATCGAATAATTCATTAATTAATTCTTCTAATCTATATGATTTATTTAATACTAATTCTAAGTATTTCTTTCTTTGTACTCTAGGCATATCATCTATTTCATTTAATAATGATAAGTAACCAATAACTACTGTTAAAGGTGTTTTTATATCATGTGCTAGATAAACTATTAATTCATCTTTCTTCTTTTCGTTTTCGTAAGCTAACTTTTTATTTTTAAATGATTCACTTCTAAAATGATTTAATTTAATTTCTAAATCTTTCATTTCACCAGGTAAACTTATATATTCATTTTTTTCATCAAATAATTTATCTGTACTATCATATATATCTTGTACATAAGAAGATATATCTTTAATTTCAAAGTATACTAATACTAAAGTAATTACTATAATTAATATAGATATTATCAAATATCCTATTCCATTATAATAGAAATTATAAAATAAACTTATAAGTCTATAATATGTATGAGAACTAATATTATATATCCACTGAAAATCTAATATTTCTATTAATCTTTTAAATAAAAACATTGCTAATAAAGAGATAGTTATTACAATAAAGATTTTACCTACTAATCTAATAAATCTTCTTTTTAATATATCATTATTTTTCAATTTTATACCCCATTCCATAAATAGTCTTAATATATTTAGGTTTACTATTTACATCCCCCATTTTTTCTCTTATATGTCTTATGTGTACCATTATAGTATTATTATCTTTCTCATAATATTTTTCACCCCATACTTTAGAAAATAAAGTATCACTTTTAACAACATTACCAACATTTTCACATAATAACCAAAGTATTGCGAATTCTGTTTTAGTTAGTTCTATCTTTTTATTATTTAATATAAATTCATGTGTATCAGAGTTAATTATAATACCCCTAAATTCTATAATGTTTTCTTCTTTTATAGTATTATATTTCTTATATCTTCTTAATTGTGCTTTCACTCTGGCCATTAGTTCAAGTGGTTCAAAAGGTTTAGTAACATAATCATCAGCGCCTATAGATAAACCATTAATCTTATCTATATCTTCTACTTTAGCCGTTGCAAATATTATGGGAAAATTATACTTTTCTCTTATAATACTACATAACTTAAATCCATCTATATTAGGCATCATAACATCTAAAATTGCTAAATCTATATTTAATTTATCTAAATCTTTAACTACATCTATACTAGAATAATATTTATATACATTATAGTTATCATTCTTTAAATACAATTCTAATAAATCAGTAATATCTTTTTCATCATCTACTATTAATATATTTGTCATAACTACTCCCTATAAATTATAGCACACTCGAATATAAGAAACCTTAATATTTTCTTAATTATTTGGTTCTATTACTACTTCTATATAATTATCAAACTTTAAGACTCTAGTAAACTTAATAAAATCTTTATAATTCAAATTTTTAATGAATATTAATTCATCTACTAAATAATCATAATCTATAATATCTTGAAATTCTTTAAAATCATTATACAAGTTATCTCTTCCAAATGCTATATCAGAAATAATTGCTTTTTTAAATAGATCAAATTTTTTCTTAGTAATATCATTTTTCTTAAGTTCTTTAATTAACTCTTTAATATATTTATCTTTATGTTTAGTATATGCTTTAAAAGTAAATAATAATATATTTTCATTTCTACTACATTCATCACTGATTTTCTTTTCAATTATCTTTTTATCTAAAAGTTTATTAATAAATTTATTAGAAAATGAGAATTTAGCATACAAATAAATCATAAGATATGCTTGTATTAAAGTTTTATCATAATTAAGTGGTAATTCTTCCTTAAATGTTAAACCTACATATGGATTAGTAATATTCATTTTAATTACTTCTTTTCTCTTTCTAACTGGGAGTAAATCATATGAGATTTCTTTAACTTTCTTTTCATGTTTAGGAATGTTTTCATAAATACTTTCTACATATTTAATCATTTTATTTTCGTCAAAGTTACCTGCGATAAGTAAGTATTTGTTTTCATCATAATAAAATGCATCATAACATAGTTTTAACATATCATAATCTATTTTATTAGTTGTTTCTGGATTACCTATTACACTCAGTGACTTGTGTATTTTTTCATAACTATTATAAATATTTCTATCTAATAATCCACACATGGTATAAAAGTAATCATTCTTATCTATTTTACATTCTTCTATTATAGCTTTTCTAGAATGTTCTACATCATCCTTAGTAAATAAAGGTATATCCACTGCTTCAATTAACTCTTTAATAGACTTTTTAATATTTCTTATGCCTTCAAAATAATAAAATGTCTTATTATAGGTAGTAACTCCATTTCTTCCATAATTTCTTTTAGAAAAATTAGTATATATGTTACCATTCTTAGAATGTTCTCCTAATAAATGTTCTAGAAAATGTGCAACACCTGGTTCCACAGTATATTTTTTATTCTTGTATTTAAAATTAAACCATTTTCCATCAGACCCATAATTAATTACATATTTAACGTAGAATCTTTTTAGTTTATCACTTGGATATAAATAGAGTTTTACTCCATTACTTAATACATGTATTTTATATTTATCATTCATCCTTCATCACCCCTTTATAAAAGAATATATTAGTTCTTTCAAATGTATTAAAATAATTAATAATATCTTCTTCATCATATTTATCTAAATTATTAAGAAATTCTAATTGATCATAATTATCATAAGGTTTCATAATATGCTCGAATGACATTTTAAACATTCTATTCATATTTTCTTCTAATGTATATAAATCATCTTTATAAGCTTGTTTATCCTCATTCAATAATTTTTTAACATAAGTTTTATTCTTCATTAAATTGAACGCTTCTTCTACTCCACTTATAAATTTATCTTTATTATTTTTATCTATCTGAGCAGATATGAGTATTCTTCTTTTATAATATTTATATGAAAATCCAAATGAATAAACTAAACCATATTTACTTCTTAATATACTAAATAAAGGTCCATGAGAACTATTCATAATATTATTAATAAAATCAAGTAATGCAATATCTCTTTTTTTAAATCTATAAGTTATATAAATCCTAGATAAATTGGTTTTATCACTTACTATTTCGTAGTCTTTATTCTTTTTCATTAATTTTTTATCATCAATATAATTAAGTTTTTTTATGTTAGACTTAAAGCTCAAGAATTTTCTAAATAGTTTATAATCTTCATCACTCACATTGCCCATTATTAAGCCTTTATAAAAGTTCTTGAATATTTTATCATGTAATTCTTTTAAGTCCTCAGAACTATATTCATTTATTGTTCTAACAATTTCATCTTTATTATTTAAAGAATAGTTATACTCAGATGTATCTTTAAAATTATACTTAAGATATTCTAAATACATAATATTATTTTCATTTTTAAGATAACTTTTAATATAGTTTAATTCCCTGTTTTTTATATCTTTTAAAGACTTTTTATTATATTTAACTTTAAATAGCATATCATTTATAAAAGTCATTAAGTCTAAATAATATTCATCATTTAAAACATATTTATTCAAAAAATGTATATTTACTTCAAACATTAGATATTTACCAAAAGTATAAGAGCCACTTCCAATAAAGAAATTATATAGCTCTTTTATTCTAGTTTGTATTTTAGGTACAGAATTATATACTTTATTATTTTCAAATATATAACTAGAAAGTAATTTTAAGCCAATAAAGTTTTTCAAATTATTTTCAACTTTAAAATTTAATTTAATTCTAATACTTGAAAATCCTTCTATTTTATATAAATACATTTCATTATCATTAATTAAATTATTATAATTCACTACAACCACCACCCTTATTTTATCATATATTTTTGACATTAAAAGATAAAAAGTATATAATTTAAGTATAAGGAGACGTTGTTATGGATTATAATGAAATTAGTAGTGAAGAACTAAGTTTATTAGAAACAGCTTTTAAATTATATAATATTTCGAAATCTCATAGTAATATTTATAGAAGTGATGACCATTCAATATGTAAAAATCTAATATTGCAGTACTACAGATTAATTAGACCTAATCATAGTAAAATGGTTTCTACATTTAAAAGAAAATATGTTTCTAATGAGGCTTTGGTTGAAAAAAATGATACTAACGAAGAAAGAAAGGGATTATCTTTAGTGTATGATTATATACAAGGTTTTGATATTAATCATGATGATTTTAACATATTTATAAATTCAATGATTATTCATCAAATTTTATATAAACCTTTAGATGATAAGAATGCTAAAGAATATGAAGAATTAAATAGTAAAGCTAGAAAGTTATTAATTGAAGCAAAGAAAGAAAAAAGTTTAGATAAATATAATAAAGCTAAAGAAATGTTAAAGTTGGGAGAAAAGACTAAATTTGGTGGTGCTTTAAGAACAGAATCTGTTGTTATGAGGGATTACAATATAGATGTTCCTGATGGTAAAGATGTTATGAGAATTATGAATTCATATTTATCGAGTGAGAAAAAGGAAGAATATAATAAAGCATTAAACAATCCTAATATTTTAGAGTATATTGCTTATTCTGTTAAAACCACTGGTTATTTAATTGGAATACAACCGTTTAAAGATGGTAATAAAAGAACATTTCGTGCATTACTTAATTTGATGTTCAAGAAAAGAAATTTACCACCTGTTTATATTGTTAAAAAAGAAAGAAAAGCATATCATGATGCATTAGAAAAAGGAATAGTAGATAATGATTATAATGATTTAATTACTTTCTATTATTATAAAGTATGTGATTCAATTTATGAATTAGATTTTAAACCTAGATTTGAAGGAAAGAAAAAAGAGAGTATAGACTCTCCTAGTAAGAATTTATAGTACTTTCACTTAAGTGAAGGTATTTTTATATATTTCAAAAGTATTAATTTTTTTTCATACATTTTCGACCGAGATCATTTATAACTCGCACCACTCGGAAGCGACTAACATTTCGCAATTGGAATCATTTATAACCCACACCATCCATAAGTGGCTAACATTTACTATTGAATTGCTTTAACGTAAGTAAAGTATACTATATGTTTTAGAAAATATCAAATTTACCATACCTATTTATATTATATTTATTTGTTTATTTTATTTCTTCTAACATAATTTCCTTTATTTTATCTATGTCTGGGAAAAATAAATTTCTTCCCTGCTTTTTCATTGCTAATAATGAATTAAAATTTTCTAATATTTCATCTTTTAAATTGTCTGCTACTCTAACAGGTGCACCGTTAATTGTATGGGGATGATCTATATATTTTTCTAAAGTCGGAAAAGAATTTTGTAATAGTATAACTGACTTTTTATTAGCAATTTCTCCTATCATTATAGATTTACAACTACCATACTTTGCTATTTTCTTTTCTATTATTTTTTGATATTTGTCTACTTTACTGCTTAAGGGAATAAACCATAGTATATCTTTGTCTTTGATAGTAAAATACGTAGGTCTTGCTTTACCATTTTCATGGTTAATCATTAAACCTTTATCATTTATTTTATCAAAAAATTCATCTTTAATATGATAGATATATCCTGTACGTACTTGCATATATATTATCATCTCCTTTTTAAAATATATTTTATCACATTATAAAAGAAAACTCTATCATAAGATAAAGTTTTCAAACATTTTCGACCGAGATCATTTATAACTCGCACCACTCGGAAGCGACTAACATTTCGCGATTGGAATCATTTATAACCCGCACCATCCATAAGCGGCTAACATTTACTATTGAATTGCTTCAACGTAAGTAAAGTATACTATATTTTTTAGAAAATGTCAAATTAAGCATACCCATTTATATTATATTCATTTTTAATTATTTTACTAATTATTTGCTTTAATTGCAGCTTGTGCAGCAGCTAATCTAGCAATTGGTACTCTGTATGGTGAGCATGATACATAATCAAGTCCAACATTATGACAGAATTCAACACTTGATGGATCTCCACCATGTTCTCCACATATTCCTAAATGAATATTAGGATTTGCTTCTCTACCCATTGTCGCAGCCATTTTAACTAATTTACCAACACCTTTTTGGTCTAATTTAGCAAATGGATCATTTTCATAGATTTTCTTATCATAATAAGCACCTAAGAATTTACCAGCATCATCTCTTGAGAAACCAAATGTCATTTGAGTTAAATCATTAGTTCCAAATGAGAAGAAATCTGCTTCAGTAGCAATTTCATCTGCAGTTAATGCAGCTCTTGGAATTTCAATCATTGTACCAACATGATATTCCATATCAAAGTTTTCATTTTTTATAATTTCATCTGCAGTAGCGCAAACAACATTTTTAACATATTTTAATTCTTTTACTTCTCCTACTAGAGGTATCATAATTTCAGGAACAATTTTCTTATTTAATTTTCTAGAAACATTAATTGCAGCTTTTATAACAGCTCTTGTTTGCATCTTAGCAATTTCAGGGAATGTTACAGCTAAACGACAACCCCTGTGTCCCATCATTGGATTAAATTCATGAAGTGATGCAATAATGTTTTTAACTTGTTCAATAGTTTTACCTTGACTATCAGCAAGTAATTTAATATCTGCTTCTTCAGTAGGAACGAATTCATGAAGTGGTGGATCTAAGTATCTAATAGTTACACTATAGCCTTCCATTGCTTCATATAGTTCTTCAAAGTCTTTTTGTTGCATTGGTTCAATTTTTTCTAATGCATGTTCTCTTTCTTCAACTGTATCTGATACTATCATTTCTCTAATAGCAGCAATTCTATCAGGTTCAAAGAACATATGCTCAGTTCTACAAAGACCAATACCCTCAGCACCTAATTCACGTGCTTTTTTCGCATCTCTTGGAGTATCTGCATTAGTTCTAACAGATAATCTTCTATATTTATCAGCCCATGCCATAATTCTTTCAAATTCTCCAGTAATTGTAGCATCAACTTTATTAATTAATCCTTCATAAATTCTACCAGTAGTACCATCTATTGAAATTTCACTACCTTCAATAAATGTAACACCGCCTAATACGAATTTTTTATTTTCTTCGTCCATTATAATTTCTTGACATCCTGATACACAGCAAGTACCCATACCACGAGCAACAACTGCAGCATGACTTGTCATACCACCACGAACAGTTAAAATTCCTTCACTTGCTTTCATACCTTCAATATCTTCTGGTGAAGTTTCTAATCTTACTAATACTACTTTTTCTCCGTTTTCATGAGCAGTTTTAGCATCGTCTGCAGTAAATACTACTTTACCACTAGCAGCACCAGGAGATGCAGCAAGACCTTTACCGATTTCATGAGCATTCTTTAATGCTTCAGCATCAAATGTAGGGTGTAATAAAGTATCTAAATTTCTAGGATCAATCATTAATACTGCTTCTTTATCAGTAATTTTACCTTCATCAACTAAATCACATGCAATCTTAAGTGCAGCCTTAGCTGTTCTCTTACCATTTCTTGTTTGTAACATATATAAATGTTCATTTTCAATAGTAAATTCCATGTCTTGCATATCATGATAATGATCTTCTAGTTTATTACAAATACTAACAAATTCATCATATACATTAGGCATAACTTCTTTTAAATGAGAGATAGGTTCTGGAGTACGAACACCCGCAACTACATCTTCTCCTTGAGCATTCATTAAGAATTCACCCATTAAATGTTTTTCACCAGTAGCAGGATCTCTTGTAAATGCAACACCAGTTCCAGATGTTTCACCCATATTACCAAATGCCATCATTTGTACATTTACTGCAGTACCCCAACTATAAGGAATATCATTATCTCTTCTATATACATTAGCTCTTGGATTATCCCATGATCTAAATACAGCTTTAATAGCACCCATTAGTTGTTCAACTGGATCTGTAGGAAATTCACTACCTACTTTACTCTTATATTCTTCTTTAAACTCATTAGCAAGTTCTTTTAAGTCTTCAGCAGTTAACTCAACATCTAGTGTAACTCCTTTTCTTTCTTTCATTTTGTCGATTAAAGTTTCAAAGTATTTCTTACCCACTTCCATAACTACATCAGAATACATTTGAATAAATCTTCTATAACAGTCCCAAGCCCATCTAGGATTATTACTCTTTCTTGCTAAAACTTCAACAACTTCTTCATTTAACCCTAAATTTAAAATAGTATCCATCATACCAGGCATACTAGCTCTAGCACCACTTCTAACTGATACAAGTAAAGGATTCTCTATATCACCAAACTTTTTACCAGTAATACTTTCCATTTTTTTAATATTCTCAAATATTTCATTTTGAATATCTTCACTTATTTTTTTACCATCATCATAATATCTTGTACAAGCTTCAGTTGTGATAGTAAATCCTTGAGGTACTGGTAAACCTAATTTAGTCATTTCTGCTAAGTTAGCACCTTTACCACCAAGTAAATTTCTCATATCCTTGTTTCCTTCAGAAAACAAATAAACATATTTCATGTCAATACCATCCTTTCATTTTTTTAACTTTTCTTAAGTAACATTCTCCGCATAAACTCTCATAGTTTTTACCATCATCAATAGAAATTTGTTCACCTTCAGTAATAAATTTTCCATCCTTCATTCTTCCATTAAATCTAGCCTTTTTTCCACACCTACAAATTGTATATAATTCTTCAAGTTCATCAGCAAGTTCAAATAATCTTTTACTACCTTCAAAAAGTACTGATCTAAAGTCTGTTCTTAATCCAAAACAAATTACAGGTATTTTAAGAAACTTAGTAAAAACTGATAATTCTTCTACTTGACTCTCACTTAAAAATTGTGCTTCATCTACGAGCACACATGATATATTCTTTTTAGGTAGTTCAGTAAGATAAAAATATAATTTTTCATTAGGTAGTACTAAATGATCCACTTCTCTTTCTGCTCCTATTCTACTAGAAATTTTTTCATTAGCTTTGGTATCAACAGAAGGTTTAAGTAAAACCACCTTCATACCTCTTTCTTCATAATTATGTGCAACTTGAAGTAAGCTTGTACTCTTACCACAATTCATTGCACCATATCTAAAATATAACTTACTCATTTAATCCTCCCTCTTGGATGACTTTTAAAATAAACTTCTTTAAGTCTCTCGCTTGTAACGTGAGTATACACTTGTGTAGAATTAATATTTTTGTGTCCAAGCATTTCTTGAACACTTCTGATATCGCAACCATTATCAAGCAAATGTGTTGCAAATGTATGTCTTAAGGTGTGTGGACTTATCTTCAATTTAATTGATGTATTTTTAATCAAACTATCTATTATCTTTGCCACACCCCTAGGTGTTATTTTACCACCATCCTTATTTAGTATCAAGAAATCACTATTTTTGTTGTCAAGTAATTGTATACGTAAACCGTCAATATATTTCTTTAAAGCAATATCGCCATTTTCCCCATAAAATGCAAATCTTTCATAAGAACCTTTTCCCATTATTCTTATCTTTTTATTATCAAAGTCAATATCAGAAATCTTAATATTAACAAGTTCACTTACTCTCACGCCAGTATCATAAAGTAATTCTATAATAAGATTATTTCTATCACCGAATTTACCATTTTTACTAACGTTGAGTAATTCTTCCATCTCATTATATTGAATAAATTTAGGTAATAATTTTTCTTTCTTAGGATATTTGATACTACTCATAGGATTATAAGATATCATTTTTTTCAAATTTAAATATTTATAAAAACTCTTTAAACTACTTATTTTTCTACTTACAGTACTCGATTTATTATCATGCTTAAATAGTAATGTTAAATATTCTTTAATATCATTCTTTTCTACTAACAAAATACTCTTATTATTTAAAAACTCTATAAATTCAGAAAGATCTTCATTATAATCTATTATAGTTAAATCAGAATAATTTTTTTCATTCTTTAAATAATTTAAAAACTCATTTTTACACTTTATATTTTCTTTCATAATTTAATTTTAAAACAAACATAGTTTTGTGTCAAGAAAAAAAGACAATTTTTTTATCTTTTCTCAACTACCACACTATTATCAATAAATTTCACACAAAATATTTCATTATTCATAGATTCTCCAGTTATAGGATTATCCATTCTATAACCACTTCCATCAGTACTTTCTAAATACTTTAAATTGATAAGCATTCCAATGGTAACATCTGTGCATTCACTACTTAATGAATCAACTATATCTAGTCCATATTTGTATGCAGCATTCTTCGCTAATATTATTCTTTCATCATACATTTTCTTTTTAGTTTTACCATCTTGATTAACCAAATTAGGTACCACGATAATAGCAAGTAAAATTAAAAGTCCTATAGAAATAATTAGTTCTGTTAAAGTAAATCCTTTTTTATTCATATATCTTCACCATACTAAGTATATCATAATAAATTTATATAATAAATACCTTGTTAGATTATTGTAATTTTGGTATAATAAGTTATAGAGTAGAAAAAGAATAAGGAAGTGGGAATTTTGAAAGAATTTGATTTTGAAAAAATGCCTATTGTTGAAATAGCAAATGAAATAATAATTGATGCTGTAAATAAAGGGGCATCTGATATACACTTTGACCCTACTAAAGATGAATTAAAAATAAGATTTAGAATAGACGGAGTTTTATCTGATTATAGTATTGTTCCTTCAAAATATAAAAGAAATATGATAAGTCGTATTAAAATGATTGCAGGAATGAATATAATGGAAACTCGTTTACCTCAAGATGGTGCGATTAAAAGTAAAATTGGTGATAATTTATTAGACCTCAGAGTATCTAGTTTACCTACTAATAATAGTGAAAAGATAGTTATTCGTATACTTGATTATTCAATGAGCTTGGCTGGGTTAGATAATTTAGGATTTAGTAAAGACGCTATGGAAAAAATTAATAGATTAATTAAAATTCCTAATGGTATTATACTTGTTACTGGTGCTACTGGAACAGGTAAATCTACTACTCTTTATTCAATATTGCAAAAATTAAATACTGAAAGTGTTAATATAATTACTGTTGAAGACCCAGTAGAAATGGATATTGCTGGAGTTAACCAAGTACAAACACAATCAGAAATAGGATTAGACTTTGCTACTGTACTAAGAAGCATTTTAAGACAAGACCCTAATATTATAATGATTGGAGAAATTCGTGATGATGAAACAGCAAGAATCGCTGTTCGTGCTTCAATTACTGGTCACTTAGTTTTGAGTTCACTACACACTAATAATAGTTTAAATACAATTGAAAGATTAACTGATATGGATGTAGAAAGATACTTGTTAGGTAGTTCATTAGAAGGAATTATAAGTCAAAGACTTGCTAGAAAAGTATGTGAAAATTGTAGAATTAAAAGAGCAACTACTGATTATGAAAAGGCTGTTTTTAAAACTGTTTTGGGAAAAGAAGTTAATGAAATGTATGTAGCCAATAAAGAAGGATGTCCTAAATGTACACATGGTTATAAGGGTAGACTTGCTATACTAGAAGTATTAATAATAAATGATAAAATAAAGGATGCTATAACAAATGGTGCTCCTAAACATGAATTAAAAGAGTTAGTATATACAGGTGATGTTGTAACATTACTTCAAGATGGTTTAAATAAAGTTATTGAAGGTGAAACAACATTCGAAGAAATATTAAAAATAATTGACTTAGAAAATGATTTAAGTTCATATGACGATGATAACTTAAAGTCTAATCTACAAATGGCACAAACAATTTCTAGTCAAGAAAATAAACCTAATAATGTTGTTCAAAATATAGAACCTACTATGCAAGTAGAAACATTAGAGTTATAGTAAAAAGATATTCAAAACGAATATCTTTTTTAGTTTTCACTATTTTCACAAGCGCTATCTATTGTTACTTCGTATGGATTAGTACTAGTTCCATCACCACTAGAATATTTAACACAAGATTTAAGTGATATGACAGGACGTGTAGTACGACTAGAATCTACATCAGTTATGTTAAGTCCATAAGTTGGACCTATTCCATCATAAATTATTAACATTTTTTCATTACCAGAACTATGTTGACCAGGAGACATTGTATCAGGTTGTCCACCAATATTTCCACCTAAACTATTTAATTTATACCATCCATATCTTGCTCCGTTATTATATAAAACTCCAGCATATCTTAATTCATCTGCTGTTATTAATGCAATTGAATAAGTAAGTTGTCCATTTCCTCCACCTGTTGTACTCGCACTAAATTTATCTTCTATTGCTTGTGTTGATTCATATAAACCACCTGTTGTATTACCTCCACATCTATATGATGGTCTTCCTTTTTGCATAATGGTTCTACTATATGAAGCATAATTAAACATGTATTCAGTGGATGAATTATATCTGATATTATATGTTCCAGATCCAACCGCACGATCATTACAATATATTGCAGTCTTACTTATATATTTATCATAATTATTTAATAATTCTTTTTCATACCAATTATCTAAGTATTTTTTTATCGTACTCGAATTTGTATTTAATCTATTTTTTTCTAAGCTTCCACTGGTTCCATACATATATCCAACATACAACGGATCATTTACAAGAGAACTATATCTTATTCCATTTACACCTGATGATATATAACCAGTTGTAGTAGTTGGATCTATTCCAGAGTAAAGTAACCTTACGCTTCCATCTTCATTTATTCTTATTACTCTCCAGTACATATCATCATTAGCAGTCCATAAAGAATTAGTTATATCTGTTGTTGTATATTTACCAAATTTTACCCAATTATTTTCATGATTTCCAGAAAAATAATAGACATCTTCACCAATTCCATCGCCATCTATATCCTCAGTCATTTGACTTGTAGATGTACTGCTTTCAACATATAACGTCCCAGTGGTAGTATTATTGTTTGTTTTGCTAAAATCTGTTCTCATATCAATATTTGAATTATCTATTAATATTTGTGCTGCAAGTGTACCAGATTTAAATGGTCCCTCTTCTCCAAGTTGAACTTTGCATGTTTGATTAGATTGTACATTTGATATTGTTAAGAGATTATTTGAAAGTGTTCCATTTGAACAACTTACACTAGCATCTTCTAATGTATAACCATCATTTGGTGTTATTGTGAATGTTACATCATTTCCTTTATATACTTCTTTACTATTTGTATCACTACTTCCATTTATTACTACTACACTTGCTGTAAATAGGTTTGGATCTTTTGTTCCTACTTGTATTCCTAATATTCCACTTAGTATTTTTCCCATATCAACAGACTGATCTTCTTCTGTTTCTTTATATATTAGTTCTACTTTATATGTTTGTTTTTCTTTTGATTTTATTGGTACACTATATGCTAGTACTGTATCAGTACTTGTATTTGATTTTGGTATATCTTTATATTCACTCATATTATATCCATTACTACTTGTTATCTTATATTGTAA